>NZ_JBXKIW010000075.1:0-6223 GCF_056995035.1 Romboutsia sp.
TCATCTTCATTTTCCATTCCTCTGTAAAGAATACCAACCTTATCACATGCAATTAGATTCTTTACTCCTGAAGAAAGTAATAGTTTAGCTATAGCAGTTCCTGCAGCTCCTGCACCATTTATAACAACCTTTATATCTTCTATTTTTTTATTAACCACTTTTAAAGCGTTTATTACCCCTGCAAGAACAACTATTGCAGTTCCATGTTGGTCATCGTGGAATACAGGTATATCAAGTTCTTTCTTTAATCTTTCTTCAATTTCAAAGCATCTTGGAGCTCCAATATCTTCTAAATTAATTCCACCAAACCCTGGAGCTATGAGCTTTACAGTTTTTACTATCTCATCAACATCCTTTGTATCTAGACATATTGGAAATGCATCAACATTTGCAAATTCTTTAAATAATATTGCTTTACCTTCCATAACTGGTAATCCAGCCTTAGGCCCTATATCTCCTAATCCTAATACTGCTGTTCCATCTGTAACTACTGCAACTAGATTTCCTTTCGAAGTATACTTATAAACGTTTTCTTCATTCTCATGAATCTTTCTACATGGCTCTGCAACTCCAGGAGTATAAGCTAAACTTAAATCCTCTCTTGTTGTAATTTCCATCTTTGATTTTATCTCTATTTTTCCTATGTTCTTTTCATGTAATTTTAATCTTTCTTCAAAATAATTCATTTTTAATACCTTCCTTCACATTTATTTTTTATTTCAAACTTTGTAATCGTTTTCCATGAATAAATAATAACATCAACCTTTAATTATTAAAATATTTTAAACTTTAAAAACATATTATGGTCATAAAGAATACTTTGTTTTATTTTTAACAACATTTTCTTTTATTTTTAATTGCTTATGTATCTTACATATATAAAAAATACCCTAAGCTGATTATATTTATAATTAAAATCTGATTTTGTAATTAATTATATATACTAACATTAATTTGATAAATTTTTTAAATAAAGTAATTTTTATATAAAAATTAATTCTTATTGTAGACTTACGTGAAAAATAATGGTATATTGTATACATAGACAACAATAAATGACATTATAATCAAAAAATAGACAGTAGGCACAGACATAATAGATTAGACATTTAATATGCTGACATAATTAATATAAGAGGAGTTATGCTCCTCTTATACTTGAAAATACTATCCCCCCAAAATAGTATTAAAAATCCCATAATCCCCCTTAATAAAGACTGTAACGGAAACGGTCTTTTTTTTATTTTCTTTTACATATGGTTCAGTTCATAATTTTTATTTTTATAGTCGTTAACCCAACTCTTTATTATATTTTTTGAAATCTCAACACTACCGTGAGGTTTCCATGTTAAAAATTTTGTAACCTCAGAATCATTAGCCATCACTTATATCTGGTATAAGCGGACTTGATAATAATTTTATTTATTTTTTTCTTTAATATATTCTATATATTCATTTCCCCATACTTCTAAACTTTCTAATACTAGTTTAAACTTTTCTCCAATTGGACTTAACGAATATTCTACTTTAGGTGGAATTTGGGCGTACTCTTTTCGTACTATTAGTCCGTCTTCCTCTAAACTTTTTAATTGTCTTGATAAAGTCGTATGGGTCATCTCTGGTAATATACGTTGTAATTGATTAAAACGCACTGGCCCATCGTTCAGATGATACAAAATTACCATAGACCACTTTCCAGTTAAAACTTTTTGTGATGTAATATATGGACAAATTCCAAATAATTGTTTTTTCATTTTATACCTCCGTAGTATCATAATTGATAGTAGGTATCGAAATAAATCGTACTTACTTTTTTAGTCTTAGTCTATATAATTAAAGTGTAGTCAATTATAACATAAAATTTAAATGAGAAATGAGTATGAATAGAGTTTTAATTTTATGACAATATTTTAGGAGGTCAATAAAATGATTAATTTTAAAGAAATTTTAGACAAAAAGGTAAATGGTGTTCTTGCTACAATCGATGAAAACACAATACAAACTAGAGTATTTCAATGTTTATGGGTAGAAGATAATAAGGCATATTTTTGTACTGGAGCACAAAAAGATGTTTATAAGCAATTATTAAATAATCCTAACGTATCTTTCTGTGTAGAAAATAAGCTTTCACCCGTTCTATCTGTAAATGGAAAAGTTTCTTTTGTAGAAGATCTAAAATATAATGAAAATGCCTTTAAAGTGTTACCAATGTTAGAAAATCTATATCAATCTCCAAATAATCCAGACTTCAAGGTATTCTATATCGATATAAAACAAGTTAAAACTTTTAATTTTACAGAAGGTCCAAAAGAGTACACATTATAATATTTTTACTTACAATACAATATTTTATATTATAAAAGTAGCCTTAATCTATTAAGATTAAGGCTACTTCTCTTATTTATTATAATATAATATGTTTTTTAATATCTGTGCATGAAAAGGCGTAAATGTAGATACAATACTTGATGAAATAATAAAAGGAGCAAATACAAAAATATAGAGGTAAAAAAATACTACTTAAACGATATGAATATAAAAGGGTGCCAAGATCACTTATACTGTAGAAAAATGCCTACTTGTGTATTCTCCAGACTCGAATTTTATAACAACGCTCTTCATGAGAAGATGTACTTACCCAAGCGTTATCACCTTATATAAACCATAAACCCTTTTAGCTTAGGTTTAATATTTCCTTATACATCATATAAATTTATTCAATATATTAATTTGTCTTCAAATTATACTCAACATCTATTGGAATAAGTATCTTAACTTCTTTCTTTTTATTCCATGAATTATAATCTTGTATTAAATATCCATTTATTTCTTTATATACTGGTCTTAATTGTACATATACACTTAAGTTCCCTTTAACATTTATATCTTCTTTTTTATTTATTACTACTTGTTTTCTCCATTCACTTTTGTACACTTGGCTTATTGCATCTTCTTCATCTTTGTTAAGTTCTATGCTCACTTTAGGTTCATATGACTTGTTTATGTTAATAGTCATTTTTGTATCTTTATTTAAATTGATATTTTCTCCTAGTTTTTCATATTCTCCTTTTACTATTTTACTACCTGTTTCTTCAAATTTTAAATCATAGTATGGTAGAGCATGTATTTCATGTATACTAAACCCAATTATAATTACCATAGTACATATTAATGTCATAAATTTCTTTAGATATTCTTTCATTACAATTACTCCTTATCCTTTGATATATAATTAGGATGTGTAGTATATTTGTAAATATAACCTAGACTTATATAATTTAAGTAATTTTAAATTATATTAAATCACTATTCTAAATTCAATTTATTTTTTAATATGTAACTAATTGCTGTAAATAAACCAACTACTATAACCAAACTAATAGCTATATTAGTAAATAAACCGTTACTAGAATTCGTCAGAAAAACTCCACCTATATTACCTATCTCTACACCTGAATTTATATATGAATTCAAATTAGTTTGGATAGTTGATATAATTGCATTTATAACGAAAAAGCTTATAAGTGAAGCCGCTGTTCTGTGTTTATTAAATATAGGTAATTGGCCTAAAGATAGTGATGTGTATATAGTAAATATAAATATAGAATATTGACAGAATATTAATGTTAAGATACTAAAAACCACAGTCCAATCACTAAATTCTCTCATAGCTTGAGATAAAGCATTAAAAACTTCAAGAATTTTTATATCTCCATTACTAGATACAAGGGCAACTAACGTAAATACTAACATTGCTACTAATCCACTTAAAACTGTCCATATCACTGACACTATATATTTAGATAATACAAGCATTTTAGGACTTACTGGTAGTGTAAACATCAAGTAACCTTCATCTTCTAATAAATTTTTCTTAAACCTTTGTACTATGACAACAATATTAATTACAAATAACGCTATAAATAAAGCTCCTAATAACATCGTTGCTATCCCTTGTATCTTAAACATCTCTGTATTTAAAGAAAATCCTTGTACAATAGATACTAATATTATAGCTATATAAAGCGGTATAAAAGTCCTCGCTGTAGATTTTAATTCATATTTTAATAATTTTCCTAACATTTAAATTCCTCCCTAAATAATGCATCTATAGATTTTCCTTTTTCTTCTCTTATTTCGTCTACATCTCCCTGTAATACAATATTACCTTTTGATATAAATATCACTTCATCACATATACTTTCTATTTCACTTATCAAATGTGTAGCAATTAATAATGTACTATCCTCTGAGTAATTCTTTATAATAGTCTTTAATATATATGTCCTAGCAGCTGGATCTACTCCACCAATAGGTTCATCTAATATGTATAAATTAGTTTTTCTAGACATAACTAATATCAACTGTACCTTTTCTTTAGTTCCTTTAGACATAGTTTTAAGTTTTTCATTTATATTTATATCTAAGCTCTTTATCATTTCTTTAGCTTTTTCAATGTCGAAATCCTCATAAAAATCATCAAAGAATCCAAGTATATCAATTACCTTCATCCAATCATTAAGATATGTTCTTTCTGGAAGATATGATATCATATTCTTAGTTTCTACACATGGATTTAATCCATTTATTAAAACTTCACCACTATTTGGATTAAGTAATCCATTTATTAGCTTAATCATAGTACTTTTTCCACTTCCATTTGGCCCCAACAATCCTACTATCTTTCCCTTAGGTATATCTAAATTCATATCTTTTATAATTTCTTTTTTTCCATAGCTTTTAGATAAATTCTTAATCTCTACTACATTACTCATTATTTCACCTCTTCTAAACTTTTTGTAATTATTGCTACTAATTCATTTTTTTCATATCCTAATTTAATTAAAATCTCACTTAATGACTTAATTTCTATATTTGCTACTTCTTCTCTCATTGATTTTATTTTTTCTTCATCATCAGTTACAAATCTTCCACTAGTCCTTTGGCTATATACTAGGTTTTCTCTTTCAAGTTCAGCCAATGCTTTTTGCATAGTATTAGGATTTACTCCTGCTTCTTCTGCCATATCTCTTACTGAATTAAGTTTAGATCCAGCAGGTAGCTCTCCTGATATTATTTTAAATTTGAGTATATCTAACAATTGAAGATATATAGGTTTATTGTTATCAAATTCCCATATCATTTTAACACCTCCTTATTGTATTAAGTACTTAATACAATAATATATATTCTCTATTCTAATGTCAAGCAATAAAAAAATGATCTTATTTCTTCTGCTGAATATATCAATGTAAGCTCTATAAAAGAAAGTACAAATATAACCATAGTAATTACAGAATAGTTTAGTGTATAATTTAAAGTTTTTATTTTAATTTTTTCATTGAATATTGGTTAAAATAACATCAATGTTAAACTACGTCTTAGATTTTTAGTATAAAGGAGATATTATTATGGATTTTTTACAAGGTCAGGAAACACTTACTAACATTGAGTGGGTTTTGCGTGCTGTTATTGCTTTTTTCTTTTTAGCTATTGTTGCAAAAATCTTAGGACAGCGTAGCATCTCCCAATTAAGACTCCTTGATTTTGTCATTGCTTTAGTATTATTGCCCATCCATTGTCTGACGAAAATCTTGGGTTAAAAGGGTCCATCATTTCAACAATTGTATTAGTTGTCCTATACCTTGGTGGAGTATTTTGCGTTCTAAAATTTCCATTTATAAAAATACTTATTAATCATAAACCAATCACAATTGTCAAGAACGGAGAAATTATTTATGAAGGATTAAAAAAAGCAAGAATATCTCTCGATGTGCTATTAGAAGAATTACGTGAAGAAAAAGTAGAAGATGTAAAAAAGGTAGCATTAGCAATTTGGGAAGCTGACGGAAAATTTTCTGTTTTTTTTAGATCCAAAATATCAACCTATTACTCCTTCATTTTACCAACTGGAAGCAGAAGCTTTTGATTTGCCTAGGACAATTATTAAGGACGGTAAAATTAATTACGAGGAGTTAAAAGAAACTAATAAGGATGAAAGTTGGGTTGTTTCCAGTTTGAAAAATTTATATCAAACTAATGTAAAAAACGTTCTACTTACCACCGTCGATAATAAAGGTAACCTAAAAGTTTTTTTATATAAGTAATCCATTGAGGCTTAAACATATCCATTTATATATTCAGAGTTATTTAAGCCTCTTTGTTTTGAAAAAATATTAATAATATTAGATTTCTGATTCTAATATTATTAATAACCAATACT
>NZ_JBXKIW010000076.1:0-23708 GCF_056995035.1 Romboutsia sp.
CGAATAATGTTTTAGTTATTGCAGCTGTTAATGTAGTTTTACCGTGGTCAACGTGACCTATAGTTCCTATATTAACATGTGGTTTATTTCTTTCAAATTTAGCTTTAGCCATTTTGAAATACCTCCTATTTTTATATGTAAAATTAATATGCTTATAATAAGCTTATGGTAAGTATTTTACTATTAATCATTTCTGTTTTCAAGATGTTTTTCTAATTTTCTCTTAACTCTCTGAAGAGCATTATCTATTGATTTTACATCTCTTTCAAGCTTGTCCGCTATGTACTGATATGACTTTCCGTTTAGATATAGTTCTAAAACCTCTTGCTCTAGGTCACTTAATAGTTCATTCATCTTTGATTCAATGTGTTTTAGCTCTTCTTTACTGATTATAAGTTCTTCTGGATCAGTCACTATACTTGTAGCTATAATATCTAGAAGCGTCCTATCTGATTCTTCGTCATATATAGGCTTATTTAAAGATACATAAGAATTAAGTGGTATATGTTTCTGCCTTGTAGCTGTCTTTATTGCCGTTATTATTTGTCTAGTTATGCATACTTCAGCAAAACATCTAAATGAATTAGTCTTAGTTCCATCAAAGTCTCTAACTGCTTTATAAAGTCCTATCATACCTTCTTGAATTATATCTTCTTTGTCTGCACCTATCAAAAAATATGATTTTGCCTTTGCTTTCACAAAATTTTTGTACTTTTTAATAATATATTCTAATGCTATTTTATCCCCATCACTTGCTTTTAATACTATTTCATACTCATCTTGTTGAGAGTTATCTATTAACCCATATTCGTTATCCTTAGCTACTAACATATTATCTCCCCCATAAAAACATTTTCATAGCTATATTATAGACTAATAAATCTAGTAGTTTCAATGCATTCTACGAATGTTCTCAAGTTTCGACAATGTTTCTTTATCTAACCTTTCTTCTAACCAATTTCGCTGAATTTTTTTATTGTTACTACTAGTTCTCTCTTTCATTCTGTTTTTCGCTTGATCTAAGTCTAGTTTTAACTCTCTAGATGATATTCTAGTTGCTCCTTTTCCTAATATTATTTGCTGTTCTGCATAATCATTAGTGGCAACTTTAACATCATCATATCTAGATAATGAGGTAATAAATCTCTCTATATAACTATCTGCTGTTTGATGCTCCTTTGTATAAACGACAGTTATATACTTTCTATCCTCTACTGTTTCTCTACTATTTTTAACATTATATGCATCAAATACTATTATAGCTTTTCTTCCAGTAAATTCAGCATATTCAATAATTACATTTATTAGTTTTTCTCTTGCATCCTCTAAATCTGTCTTTGCTATATATTTCAACTCATCCCATGCATTTATAATATTGTAACCATCTACTATTAAATAGCTTTGTGTATTTCTTCTCATTAATTTATTTTACGCCTGATCTTTGCTTAAATATTTCATAAAGAAGAATCCCACCTGCTACTGATGCATTTAGTGAAGTTACATTTCCTATCATAGGCATTTTAACTGTAAAGTCACAGTTTTCTTTAACTAATCTAGATATTCCAAAACCTTCACTTCCTATTACTAAACCTAGTGCTCCTGTAAGGTTTTGTTCATAGAAAACTTGTCCATCCATATCAGCTGCTGCTATCCATAAGCCTTCTTCTTTTAATTTTTTTATTGTATTTACTATATTGGTTACTTTACAAACTGGAACATATTCTATTGCACCTGCTGAAGCTTTAACTACAACTGGAGTTATATGTACCGATCTTCTTTTTGGTATTATTACACCATGAGCTCCTACTGCATCAGCTGTTCTGATTATAGTTCCAAGATTATGAGGGTCCGTTATTTCATCTAATATTATAAAGAACGGATCTTCTCCTCTTTCCTTAACATTTTTTATTAAATCATCTAATTCATGATATTTGTGTTCACTCACTTGAGCTATTACACCTTGATGTGCATGACTAGTACTTATTTCATCTAATTTATTTCTATCTACATATTGAATTATTAGATTTTTTTCTTTAGCCATTCCTATTATTTTTTTGATAGAACCTTCTTTAGCAGAATTTGCTACCATTATCTTATCTATTTCTCTATCATTTTTTATAGCTTCTATTACAGGATTTCTTCCTTCTATTATTGCCAATTCTTCCACCGCCTACAAGTTCTTAAATTTTTCTCTTACCTGAATCACATTTCCACATGCCATATTTCCTTCAGGACAAGCTCCTTTAACACAGTTTGGTCCACTATTTTTAAATAGTATTGGTGCTACTTCCTTTAATTGTCTTAACATTTCTATTGCTAATTCTCTTATTTCCCACTGTGCTCTTTCGCAACATCTATGATCTAAGAAATTATATAAACTTCTTGTATTCATAGTAAATACCATTTTTGTTTCACATGCATTTGGGAATACATATCTAGCATCTTCTATTGCTTTTTTTTCAGCTTGACTCTTAGCCTCTTTTTCATTTTTTCCATATTTTATTAAATTATTATAATGTTTTTCAAATAATATATCTACTAGCTTGTCATATACTTCTTGATCTTTCTTCATTGAATCTATGAATAGTTCTTTAGCTTCTTCTATTTCATTTATTTCATGAGGAATTATGTACTCAAATTGGTCTAATTTAACATATCTTTGACTTTGTTGTGAGTAGCTAGCTATACGATGCCTAACTATTTGATGTGAACAAGCTCTAGAGATTCCTTCTACTGCAAAAGTAAATGAAACATGTTCTAATGGCGATTCATGACCTATATTAATTAACATGTTTAAAAATTTATCTATACTTTCTTCAGTTAAATTTTCCTCTATACCTTCAACTCCTACAGATGAATAACATAGTTTAGCAGCCATAGATATAACTTTCTCTGGCTGTGGTGTATGAGATAATAACTTTACTTTCATTCTCTAACATCCTCCCTTTTAATTAATTTATAAATTCTATTATACCTTAGTTATAATAGAATTTATAGCTTAGACATAAAAAATTGGTACATATAATAGATATATAAATCAATAATTTAAAATAATATTATTTTAAATTTAATTATAAAAATTTTTAATAAATAATCTTAGATTTACAATATGTGAAAAAGTATTGCCTATTGAAAGCAATACTTTTTACATTACATATTCTTTTCTATTATTTTTATACCTTCAGCAATTATATACTGTAGTCTTTCATGTTCATTTCCTAAATGTAAATATCCTACTAAAGCTTCAAATCCAGTTGCGTGCTTATAATCTATGATATCTCCATTTTTAGGAGAAGTATGTGATTTTTGATTTCTTCCCCTTTTGTAAATCCTTAATTCTTCTTCAGTTAATTGTTCTTCAATTTCATGCATTATAGTTGCTTGAGCTTTTGCTTGAACATACTTTATTGCAGATTTGTGAAGATCATTAACCTTTCTATTTATATTTTGCTTTATTAAATATTCTCTTACACGTGTTTCATATACTGTATCACCTATATATGCTAACACCAATGGAGACATTGTAATTAAATCTATTCTGTTCATAATTATGCTCTCTTCCATTTAGTTCCTTGTCTAGTATCTTCTAAGATTATTCCTTTGTCTAATAGCTCTTGTCTTACCTCATCTGCTAATTTAAAATCTTTATTTTCTTTAGCATCCACTCTTTTTTGTATTAGATTCTCTATCTCTTCATCTAGCATATCATCTTTTTTATTAGTTACTATATTTAATACACCAGTTAATTCATTGAATTTATCTAAGCATTTTTTAGCAAACTCTAAAGAAGATTTTTCATTAACATTAGAATTTATAAACTTAGATAATTCAAATATAACACTTACTGCATCTGCTGTATTTATGTCATCTTCCATAGCATTTATAAATTTAGTTTTGTATGCATCTAATTCTGATACAAGAGCTTTTTCTGCATCAGTTATATTTGATTCTTGTAAGTTGCTTATTGTAAACTCTAATTTTTCTTTTGCATTATATATTCTTTCAAGTCCAGCTTTAGCTTGTGTAAGCATTTCATCACTAAAGTTAACTGGATTTCTATAATGAGCTGATAACATAAAGAATCTAACGATTTCTAAATCGTATGATTTAGATATATCTCTTACTGTGAAGAAGTTTCCTTTTGATTTACTCATTTTTTCATTATCTATATTTATATATCCATTATGAACCCAATATTTAGAGAATATTTTTCCACTTCTAGCTTCACTTTGTGCTATTTCATTTTCATGATGTGGGAATGCTAAATCTTGCCCACCAGCATGTATATCTATAGTTTCTCCTAGGTATCTTTTAGACATAACAGAACATTCTATATGCCATCCTGGTCTACCTTCTCCCCATGGACTTTTCCATCCTGGTTCTCCCTCTTTTTTTGACTTCCAAAGAACAAAGTCCATTGGATGTCTTTTTTGGTCATTTACTTCTATTCTTGCTCCAGCTTCTAGTTCATCTTGCTTTTGCTTAGAAAGCTTTCCATATCCTTCAAATTTCTTAGTATCAAAGTAAACATCTCCATTTACTTCATATGCATATCCTTTTTCCTCTAACTCTCTAACAAATTCTATTATCTCTTGTATGTTGTCTGTTACTCTAGGATGAATAGTTGCTCTTTTTATACCTAATCCATCTGCATCTACAAAGTACTCATCTATGTACTTATTGGCAACTTCTTCTGGAGATATTTGTTCTTCATGTCCTCTTTTTATTATTTTATCATCGACATCTGTAAAGTTTTGTACAAATGTTACATCATAACCTTTGTACTCTAAATATCGTCTTAAGGTATCAAATATTATAAATGGTCTTGCATTTCCTATATGAATGTAGTTATATACAGTTGGTCCACATACATACATTTTTACCTTTCCTTCTTCTAACGGAACAAATTCCTCTTTTGTTCTAGTTAATGTATTATATAATTTCATACTCATCACCTCACTGATTGTTATATCTTGCCATAAATGATATATAATATATTATAATTTAAAATCTACATAATTAATAGTATTACTATTATGTCCTTTGAATTTTAAAACAATCTATATTCTAAATATTTTATAGATTATTCTTCTAAAAACAGAATTTTATTTGAACTACATACTTCAAAAGTATCTTTAGTTATTATTTTTTCTGTTTTTAATTTTTCAAGTATATTTACATAATCACTGCATAATTTTTTTAGCTCTTCTTTTATATCATCTATGTTATTAGACATAATTACCCCCCTTATATTAAAACGAAACTCAATCTATTTATAATATTATTATTTTAATTAATATTTAGTACCGTCTTAATATATTATATTTATTAATCTCAATTCCTCTACTTACGTCTGTAAATATTTTCATCAAAAAACTACACAAAAGTTTAATTCACTAATTAACGATAAAATATAACAAATATCATATATGCTAAAATACATATTTAATCATCAAAAAAGTCCACCTTAAAATAGGTGGACTATATATTATAAAATATTATTTTTTACGTAAGCTATTCTATCTAAACAGTTTTCTTTTCCTAATACTTCCATAGTCTTTGGTAAGTCTGGTCCATGCATTTGTCCCGTTATTACTACTCTAGAACCCATAAATAGGTTTTTACCTTTTATACTGTGCTCTTTTTGTATTTCTTTGAACATTGCTTTTACAAACGCTTCATCTACTACTTCTGCATTCTCTACCTTAGATAATAATGCATCTATTAGAGTTGGAATATGTTCTAAGTTTAAAAACTCTCTACATTCTTCAGTCTCTAATTCAACTTCATTTCCAAAGAATATGTTAGCATGTTCAGTTATTTCCTTTACATATTGTAATTTTTCTTTAAGTACTGATACCATACCCTTTAAGAATTTATACTTAGTTGTAGTTTCTTCTTCTGTTATGAATCCTGCTTCTACTAAGAAAGGCAATGCTAAATCTGTTAAGTATGCATCATCAGCATCTTTTATATAATGTTGATTCACCCAGTTTAATTTTTCTGTATCGAATACTCCACCACTCTTAGATACTCTTTCTACAGAGAAAGCTTTCTCTAATTCTTCCATAGTAAATATTTCTTGGTTATCTTCTGGAGACCATCCTACTAATGCAACATAATTGATTAGACCTTCTGGTAAATATCCCTTTTTCTTAAAGTCTTCAACCCCTACGTCACCTTGTCTCTTACTTAACTTCTTCTTTTCTTGGTTAAGTATGTTTGGTAAATGTACAAATGTTGGAGCTTCCCATCCAAATGCTTCATATAAGTAAACATGCTTTGGAGTTGAAGAAACCCATTCTTCTCCTCTTATAACATGAGTTATTTTCATTAAATGGTCATCAACTACAACTGCAAAGTGGTATGTTGGGAAACCATCTGTTTTTATTAAAACTTGATCATCTAAATCATTAGTATTGAATTCAGTTTCTCCTCTAACTAAGTCCGTAAACTTTATAACATGATTTTCTGGTAATCTTAATCTTATAACATAAGATTCACCAGCTGCTATTTTAGTTTCAATTTCTTCTTTAGTAAGATCTCTACAGTGACCATCATATCTTGGAGTTTCTCCAGCTTCTTTTTGGTCTTCTCTTACTTTATCTAATCTTTCTTTAGTGCAGAAGCAGTAGTATGCTTGTCCACCATCTAATAATTGTTTTATATACTCTTTGTATATATCTAATCTTTCTGATTGTACATATGGACCATATTCACCCTTTTGAGTTATATTTCCATTTTCATCTAATACAACACCTTCGCTGTGGTTAACTCCACCCCACGCCATAGAAGTAAGCATATTTTCTATTGCCCCTTCTACTAATCTTGTTTGGTCTGTATCTTCTACTCTTAATATGTACTCTCCACCCATTTTCTTTGCAAATAAATAGTTATATAAAGCTGTTCTTAAACTACCTATGTGGACAAATCCAGTTGGACTTGGAGCAAATCTTACTCTTACGCTCATTTTGCTACCTCCTATAATAATTATATGTATTTATAATATCAAAATAATCTACATATTGTAATGTTATTTTATCCAATTAGTATAAAAACACTATCTTTTATTAATATACTCCTTTTATTTTACTGTGGATAAACTTGTTTTTAACATAATTAAAATAGTATATATATCCACATTTTCACTGTAAATGTTAATAAGTCAGTGGATTATATATACTATTTAATATTTAAAACTATCCTAACTTTACGTTATTCTTTACAAATTCAGCTTCAACTCTTGATTTTATCTCATCTAAGTTTAATAATTCTTTTTCTGCTACATCTCTTAATTTAAATTCAACTTTACCGTCTGTAATATCTTTACCTACAGTAATTCTCATTGGTATACCTATTAATTCAACATCTTTGAATTTAACTCCAACTCTTTCATCTCTATCATCTAATAATACTTCTACACCCATGGCTTGTAACTCATTGTATATCTTCTCAGCAGCTTCCATATGTTCTGCTTTTTTTATGTTTACTGGTACAACTACTAATTGATATGGTGCTATAGCTAATGGCCATATTATACCATTTTCATCATTATGTTGTTCTATTATAGCTGCTGCTGTTCTTTCAACTCCTATACCATAACAGCCCATAACTATTGGTTTACTCTTTCCATCTTTATCTATGAAATTTGCATTCATAGATTCAGAATACTTTGTTCCTAATTTAAATATATGTCCAACCTCTACACCTCTAGCTATTTCTAATGAGGCTCCACAACATATACACTTGTCACCTTCTTGAACACTTCTAAAGTCTCCTACTACCCCTTCAAAATCTCTTCCAAAGTTAGCATTTTGTATATGGTAATCTGTTTTATTTCCACCTACACCTATATTACTTTGCTCTGCTACTTCTTTATCTATGAATATATAATCTGCTTCCATCCCTATTGGACCAGCAAATCCTACTTCTGCATTAGTTAACTCTCTTACCACTTCTTCTCTTGCAAGATCAAACTCTATCACCTGACCTATAGCATTGCATACTTTTACTTCATTAACCTCTCTATCTCCTCTTACTAAAACTACTACTGTTTTTCCGTCAGCTTCATATATTAAAGTTTTAGCAAGCTTATCAGCTGTTATTCCAAAGAATTCTTCTAATTGACCTATCGTAGTCACCCCTGGAGTATGAACTGGATTTAATTCTTTCATTTCTTCTTTTGGCAGAACTGTATTTACTGACTCCGCTTTTTCTATATTAGCTGCATAGTCACATCCAGAACAGAATACTATTTCATCTTCTCCGACTGGAGATTTAACCATAAATTCTGCTGAAGTAGACCCACCTATAGCACCTGAATCTGCTTGAACTGGACTATTATCTAATCCACATCTTGCAAATATATTTGTATATGCTTCATACATATCTTGGTATGACTTATCTAATCCTGCTTCATCTACATCAAAGCTATATGCATCTTTCATTGTGAAAGTCTTAGTTCTCATAACACCAAATCTCGGTCTTCTTTCATCTCTGTACTTAACTTGTATTTGATATATGTTTAATGGAAGTTGCTTATATGAAGTTATTTCTTGTCTTATTATATCAGTGAATACTTCCTCATGCGTTGGTCCAAGACAGTAATCTCTTGCATTTCTATCTTTTAATCTAAACATTTCAGCTCCCATTACATCCCATCTACCTGATTCTTTCCAAAGCTCTGCTGGTATTATCCCTGCACATAGTATTTCTTGGCAGTCTTTCTTTTCTAATTCTTCCCTTATTATGTTTTCTATTTTTTTAAAAACTCTTAACCCCATTGGTAATTGATTGTATATCCCTGATGACATTTTCTTTATCATACCTGCTCTTAACATTAGCTGATGGCTTGTTATTTCAGCATCAGCTGGAACTTCTCTTAATGTTGGCATTAACATTTTTGACATTTTCATATTATTTTTCCTCCTATATTTTTATAAATTAAAAAAACCTTTCATCTCTATACATAGTATAGAGACGAAAGGTTGAATTTCCGCGGTACCACTCTAGTTAGCCATAAGGCTCTCTTTAGGAGATATAACGGTCTCTACCGTAAAAACTTTTTAACGTTTTTATGCTAAAAGACTGGTTCAAAGATTTCTTCTTGGAAACTCTCAGCACCGTTTCCTCTCTGTAAAGATTTCACCTTTTACTATTTCTTTATCATAGCTTTTTCTTTTTATTTATTATATGCATTTTATTAAATAAATTTACTACTTCTTTCTATTTCACTCTTTAAAGTAATAATATATTATTTAATATTAGTTGTCAACTTTAACTAATAAACATATACTTTGAGCTGCAATTCCTTGCTTGGTTCCTGTAAATCCAAGACCTTCTTCTGTGGTTGCTTTAACATTTATATTATTTATATCTGTGTTTAAGGCTTTAGATATATTATTTCTCATTTTTTCAATATGAGGTGCCATTTTTGGACTTTGCGCTATTATTGTACAATCTATATTTCCTATGGCATATCCCTTTCCTCTTATTAAATTATAAACAAATTCTAGTAATTTTATACTATCAGAACCTTTATATTTTTCATCTGTATCTGGGAAGTGTTTACCTATATCACCTAATGCTAATGCTCCTAATATAGAATCCATTACAGCATGTACTAATACATCTGCATCTGAATGACCTAACAGTCCAGTTTCATGTGGAACATCTACTCCACCTATAATTAACTTTCTTCCTTCAACTAATTTGTGAACATCATATCCTAATCCAACTCTCATGTTTATCCTCCTATTGATTCTGAACTTTTAATATTTGTTTTCCTATATTTAAATCTTCTTGTGTGGTAATTTTTATATTGTTATATGATCCTTCTATAATCTTAACTTTATACCCTATACGTTCTACTAACATAGCATCATCTGTACCATAAAAATTATGCTTGAATGCATCCTCATAAGACTTTAATAATATATTATAGTCAAAAGTTTGAGGGGTTTGCACTGACCATAATTTACTTCTATCCGGTGTATCTACTATATCATTATTATCATTTACTACTTTTATTGTATCCTTTACGGGTACTCCTACAACTACAGCTTTATAGTTTTGAGCTTCTTGTATAGACTTATTTACTGTTTCTTCAGAAACAAAAGGTCTTGCACCATCATGAATTAATACAATATTACATGCGCTATCTAATGATTTTAATCCATTATAAACAGAATCTTGTCTTTCATTACCACCAAAAACTATTTTTATATTTTCAAATTTATATTTTTCTATTATTTCTTTATTAAAAAACTCTAATTCTTCTTTTTTTATTACTACTACGATATCTTGTATATTATAATGTTTATAAAATTTTTCAATTGTATATGCTATTATTTCTTTATTATTAAGTTTTATAAATTGCTTATTTATCCCCATATTCATTCTACTTCCACTACCTGCAGCTACTATAACAACACCGTTCATATATTCACCTCTTCATAGACTATATATATTCAGAATATATTTTATCCCGTTCTATAATCGTATTAAATCATGTTAATAAAAATTAATACATATAAAAAGCCTTCGAAATACGAAGGCCTTTATATATATTAATTTTTAGGTTTTCCAAATATCATTCTTCCTGCTGGAGTTTGCAGCACTGATGTCACTAATACCCTTATAGTTTCACCCATGTGTTTTCTTCCTCCATCTACAACTATCATTGTTCCATCATCTAGATATGCAACACCTTGACTATGTTCCTTACCTTCTTTAACTACTTGCACTACCATTTCCTCACCTGGTATTGCAACTGGTTTAACAGCATTAGCTAATTCATTAATATTTAAAACCTCAACACCTTGAACTTGAGCCACTTTATTAAGGTTATAATCATTAGTAACTACTTTACCATTTAACACTTGAGCTAATTTTAAAAGTTTGCTATCAACTTCTGCTATGTCATTAAAATCTGTTTTGCTTATTTCAACCTCTATTTGTAATTCTTCTTTAATTATGTTTAATATATCTAAACCTCTTCTTCCTCTAACTCTCTTCAAATCATCAGAAGAATCTGCTATATGTCTTAATTCATCTAACACAAATTCTGGTATAACAAGTTTTCCCTCAATAAAACCTGTTTTACATATATCTGCAATTCTACCATCTATTATTACACTCGTATCTAATACCTTAGGTGGTATAGCTTTAACTTCTTTTTTATTTATTTTTTCTTTTGACGCCGATAATCTTCCTAGCTTATTTAAATTAAATAAATCATCTTTACTTTTAAGCGCTACTCTAATTCCTAAGTAACCCATAAATCCATATGTAAGGAATGATAATAATCCTCCCACTATTGGTACTGAACTTATTAATCCACTTACTAAATAAGCTATAACAAACCCTACTATAAGACCAATAGACCCTAATAATATATCGGTTTGAGGATATTTAGATATCTCTTTATCTAAAATCTTAGCAACATATTTAAATTTATTTATTACCAAAGGCTCTATTGCGTAGAATATAAGCCCGATTATTATCCCTACTAACACAGATGCTATAATTCCATACACATCTGTTCCAAACGTAAGCACTGGAAACTGCTTCATTAATGTAGAATATGTAGTAATACCTAAAGTTAATCCAAGTACTCCAGTCACAATTCTTGTTACCTTTTGTATCAATTCTTCACCCCCTGGTTATATATTTAATATTTTTTTATTATAATCCATAATACCTAGAATATTCAAGAACAAAGTAATAAAACCTATTATATATGTCTATCTAATAATACCAATTGTTTCATCTTTATAAGTCCATTTTTAATATATGTTGCTCTAATTTCACCTATACCTTCAACATCATCTAAATCCGAAGTAGTAGCATTTAATATTTCATAGAAACTATCAAAATAATTAACTAAATTATCTATTATTGTAGATGGCAATCTATGTATTTTATTAAGAATTCTATATCCTCTAGGTCTTATTGCCATATCTAGATTTTCTGAAAACCCACTATATCCTAACAGTTTAGCCATATTTGGTAAATCTATTAATTCTTCTGAAGAAAGATTTTTTATCTTTTTTTTGAAGTCCAATATATCTACGTTTTGCCTACTGTAATCCTTAAATATTAATCTTTGATCAGTTCTAGTAGTTCCCATTAATTCTTCTAACTGCATACTCACTAGTGTACCTTCTTTTCCTAACTCTATTATATACTTTTCTATTATATTAGTAATTCTCATTACCATTTCTATTTTTTGAACTACAAGTGCTACATCATATATAGTCACTAAATCATTAAATTCTAATGCATTTAAATTTGTTACCGCCTGATCTAGTACTATTTTATATTTTTCTAAAGTTTGAAGAGCCTGGTTTGCTTTTGTAAATATTTTTGATATTTCTTCTAATACATACTTTTGATCGCCTCTATAAACAGTTATTACATTTCTTCTTTGAGAAATAGCTATTACAATATCTCCTGTTTGTTTGGCCACTCTTTCAGCTGTTCTATGTCTTGTCCCAGTTTCCGATGTTGGAATAGAGTAGTCTGGAATAAGCTGCGCATTGGCAAATAAAATCTTTTTTACATCTCCGCTAAGAACTATAGCTCCATCCATCTTAGCTAATTCATATAAAAATGCAGGTGAATATTCTGCATTCACACAAAACCCACCATCTACCACTTTCATGATTCCTTCACTATTTGCAATAACTATAAGACCCCCTGTTTTTGCTTTTAAGACATTTTCTAGACCTTGCCTTAGTGAGCTTCCCGGAGATATCATTTTTAACGCATGTAAAACATCTTTATTATTTAAGATATTTTCCATTACTATTTATTACCCCCTAACACTATATTTATAGCTTGTCTTAAATTATCAACTGGCCATATTTCTATACCCTTTACATCTTTCACTGCCTCATAATTATTTCTTGGAATTACCATCTTCTCAAATCCTAATTTCTTACATTCAGCAACTCTCTTTTCTATATAGCTAACAGCTCTTACTTCTCCTGTTAATCCTACTTCTCCTGTAACTACTGTTTTTTCATCTACATTAATATTTCTAAAACTAGATGCTACAGCTATGATTACACCTAAGTCTATGGAAGGTTCATTTATTTTTATCCCTCCTACTATATTTAGGTACACATCTTGATTTTGAATTTGTAATCCAACACGCTTTTCTAAAACTGCTAAAAGCATAGATACTCTATTGTAGTCTACCCCTGTTGCTGTTCTCTTTGGAATTCCAAAACTCGTCGGTGATACTAACGCTTGTAATTCTAGTAACATAGGTCTAGTACCTTCTACTGTAGATATTATTACTGATCCAGCTACATCTTTAGGTTTTTCTGATATAAGTATTTTTGATGGATTTTCTAACTCAACCAATCCTAAATCTCTCATCTCAAATACTCCAAGTTCATTGGTTGACCCAAATCTATTTTTTACAGCTCTAACTAATCTATATGTATTGTATCTTTCTCCTTCAAAATATAATACAGTATCGACCATATGCTCTAATAGTTTCGGTCCTGCTAACGAACCTTCCTTAGTTACATGTCCAACTATAAAGGTTGATATACCCATTTTCTTAGAAATTTTCATAAATTTCGAAGTTCCCTCTTTAATTTGGCTAACCGTACCTGGAGCTGAAGATATTTCTGGACTATATACAGTTTGAATAGAATCTAATATTATAAGTTGTGGATCTATACTTTCTAGCTGAGCTTCTATCAGACTTAAATTATTCTCTGCAAATATATATAAATTATCGGCATTAATCCCTAATCTTTGAGCCCTCATTTTTATTTGAGACTCTGATTCTTCTCCTGATATGTAAAGTACCCTTTTTCCTGAATTAGCAACATTACTCGAAACTTGTATTAAAAGAGTTGATTTACCTATACCAGGATCCCCTCCTACAAGCACTAAAGAACCTATTACAACTCCTCCTCCTAATACTCTATCTAATTCATTTATACATGTTGAAAACCGTTCTTCTTGTCTAGTTTGTATTGAATTTATACTTACTGGTTTAGAAGAGGATTTATCTATAATAAATACGTCTTTTTTTAATCCTTTTTGTTCTATCTCTTCTACAAATGTATTCCATTTTGTACATTCGGGGCATTTTCCAAGCCATTTAGATGTCTCATACCCGCACTCTTGACATACATATTTTGTTTTTATTTTTGCCATTTTTAAATCACCCTTAATTTCTATAGTTCTATATAATTTTAACATATATGTGGTATATTATGTAAAATTAAAAATAGAATTTACTTATAACTAAAATAAAGGGGAGTTGATTCTCCCCTTATTATATATTACTACTCTTTACACTTAAATACTATCTTATTATCTTCAGTTTCTGCTAGAACAGTACTTCCTTTTTTTACATTACCTTTCAATATAGCTTCAGACAATTGATCTTCTAACTCTTTTTGTATTGCCCTTTTAAGTGGTCTTGCTCCATATTCTAAATCAAATCCTGCTTTGGCTATTATTTTTATAGCTTCTTCACTCATTTCTAGGTTTATTTCCATCTCTTTTAATCTTTGAATTACATCATGAGTCATCAATCTTACGATTTGAGCTATATGAGATTCTACTAGTGAATGGAATACTATAATATCATCTATTCTATTTAAAAATTCTGGTCTAAATTTTTGTTTCAATTCAACCATTATATGATCTTTCATCTTTTCATAATTTGTTTTAGCTTCTTCCTCACTATTTTTACTAATAGAGAATCCTAATATCTTTTGTTTGCTTATTGTATTTGCCCCAACATTTGAAGTCATTATAACTATGGTATTCTTAAAATCTACAGTTCTTCCTTTTGAATCTGTAAGTCTACCATCATCTAATATCTGCAAAAGGATATTAAATACATCTGGATGTGCTTTTTCTATTTCATCAAACAATACAACTGAGTATGGATTTCTTCTAACCCTTTCAGTTAATTGACCACCTTCATCATGGCCTATATATCCAGGAGGAGAACCTATCATTCTCGATACAGCATGTTTTTCCATATACTCAGACATATCTATTCTTATAATTTGATTTTCATGTCCAAATTGAACTTCTGCTAATGCTTTAGATAACTCTGTTTTACCTACTCCTGTTGGTCCTAAAAATAAGAATGAACCTATTGGTCTATTCGGGTCTTTAAGCCCTGCTCTTGACCTTCTTATTGCTCTAGCAATGGCTTTAACTGCTTGTTCTTGACCTATAACTCTATCATGTAATATTTCTTCTAGCCTTAATAATCTATCTGATTCTTCTTCTACTATTTTATTTACTGGTATTCCTGTCCATAACTCTACAACTTCTGCTATTACTTCTGCCTCTACTATATTTGTATATTTAGACATGTTGCTCCACTGTTGTCTTACTTCTCCTAGCTGTTTTTTAAGATTTTCCTGTTCATCCCTTATTTTAGCCATTTTTTCAAAGTCTTGATATTTAACAGCCTCTTCCTTCTCTTTACTTATACTTTGAATCTCTTCCTCTAACCCTTTTATTTCAGATGGAGGAGTACTTTTTCTTAATCTAACCCTTGATGCAGCTTCATCAATTAAATCTATTGCTTTGTCTGGTAAGTATCTATCCGTAATATATCTAACAGATAAATCTACAGATGCTTTTATAGCTTCGTCTGTTATTTTGACCCTATGATGTGCTTCATATTTATCTCTAAGTCCTTCTAAAATCCTTATTGTATCTTCTTTGGTAGGTTCAGTTACCATAACCGGTTGGAATCTTCTCTCTAGAGCAGCATCTTTTTCTATATGTTTTCTATACTCATCTATAGTTGTTGCACCTACTACTTGTATTTCTCCTCTAGCTAATACTGGCTTCAGTATATTAGAAGCATCTATTGTACTTTCTCCCGTAGCTCCTGCTCCTATTATAGTGTGTAACTCATCAATAAATAAAATTATATTTCCATTTTTAATTACTTCATCTACGACTTGTTTTATTCTCTCTTCAAATTCTCCTCTATACTTAGCACCCGCTAACATTGAGCCCATATCTAATGTGTATAATACTTTATTTCTAAGGGTTTCTGGTACATTACCTGTTGCTATATCAATTGCTAATCCTTCTGCTACAGATGTTTTTCCAACACCTGGATCTCCAATTAAAACAGGATTGTTTTTTGTTCTTCTACTTAATATCTGTATTACTCTTTCTATCTCTTTTTCTCTACCTATTACTGGATCAATTTTATTCTGTAAAGCATATTGTGTAAGGTTTCTACCATACTTATCTAGTAACTTACTTGAAACTTCTTGAACTTTATTTGAATACTTAACTTCATTTTCTTGTTGAACAGAGTATTCATCTAATCCCATCATGTCTATTATTAATTGTACTATTGTTCTTTCATCTATTCCTTCCGCATTTAGTATTTTAATACCTATGCCTTCACCTTCTTGAACTATCGCAAGTAATATATGCTCTGTTCCTATATAATTTATTTTTAGTTTATTTGCAAACATTCCTGAAAGTTCTAGTATTTGCTTACTTCTAGGACTTAATATTATATCTGATATAGGTGCATCTGCTTTTCCTTCTATCTCTATTATCCTTGTTTCTAATAATTCTTCTGTTAATCCTAACTTTATTAAAACTTTTGCTGCTATCCCTTCTTTTTCTTTTATAAGTCCTAACAATATGTGTTCACTTCCAACAACTTTATGACCTAGTTTCTGAGCAGATTCTAAACTTAAATCTATTGCTTTTTTAGCCCTCTGAGTAAATCTATTAAAATACATACAATCTCCTCCTCTCTCTTTTCTTAACTATCTATCTATGTCAATTTCATAAATGTTTTAAAATCTGTATTAATATATAATGTATATGCATTTTTTATATTAAAGTTACACTTTAAAGTCTAACTTTTTATACCTATTATTTTTTAATTTTAAAAGGCTCCAGACTAAAATATCCGGAGCTTTCTTTTATTTACTTATTATTTGAACACTCTATTATTTTTTGAGCTATTTGATTTGGAACCTCTTCATACTTTTCTAATTCCATCTCAAAATATCCTCTTCCTTGCGTCATAGCTCTTAAATCTATAGCATACCTAAATGTTTCAGCTTGAGGGGCTTGAGCGTGTATTACTTGTTTGCCTTTATTATCTGGCTCCATTCCAAGTATTTTACCTCTCCTCTTGTTAATGTCACCCATAACATCTCCCATATATTCTTCTGGAATTGTTATTTTTAATTTCATTACCGGCTCTAATAAAATTGGTTGGGCTTCTTCCATACCTTTCTTAAATGCAGCATTTGCTGCTAATTTAAATGCCATTTCTGAGGAATCTACATCATGATATGAACCATCATAAAGAGTTGCTTTTATGTTTGTAACAGGGAATCCCGCTAATACACCTTTTATCATGGAATCTTTTAGCCCTTTTTCTACAGCAGGTATATATTGTTTAGGAACAGATCCTCCAAATATTGCTTGCTCAAACTCAAAATCAGTTGTGGTTCTCTCAAATTTTATTTTGACATCTCCATATTGTCCATGGCCTCCAGATTGTTTCTTATGCTTTCCTTGAACATCTGCAAATCCTCTTATAGTTTCTCTGTATGCAACCTTTAAATCATCTAAATCTACATCTACACCGAATTTTTCTTTCATTTTATTCTTAACAGTGTTTATGTGTAATTCTCCTTGACCACCTATAAGGGCTTGCTTTGTTTCAGAATTTCTATACCAACTTATAGTTGGATCTTCCTCAGCAATTTTATTTAAAGTTGCTCCTACTTTTTCTTCATCACCTTTATTCTTAGGAAGTACTGCATAGTATATCTGAGGTTTAGGAAGACCTAATTCTGCTAGAGGTTCCTCTTCTTTATCTAGAGATACTGTATCTCCTGTTTGTAGAGAATTTACTTTAGTTATCACAACTATATCTCCACATTTGGCTTTATCTATTTCTATAAGTTCATTATTTTTCATAGTATATAAATTATATACTTTATCTTTTACTGACTTGTTTATATTAAATATCTCTGTGTCTTTATTGATTTCCCCTTGTGTAACTTTTAAATAAGACATCTTTCCTATAAATGGGTCAACTATTGTTTTAAATATTTGACCTTTAAATGTGCTCTCTAAATCACTATATTTAGGCTGTAAATATTTAGATACTGTTTCCAATATTTCTGTTGTACCTATATTATTTATTGTAGATCCACATATTACAGGTATAATATCTCCTCTTTGAACACCTGTTGTTATACCTTTTTGGATATCTTCTGGACTTAACTCTTCTCCATTAAAATACTTATCTAGTATCTCATCATCAGTTTCAGCTATAAGTTCCATTAAAACTTCCTTTACACTCATAGCCTCATTTTTAAATTCGCCTTCTAATCCATCCATATTCTCAAATACATTATGTAGCTTAATAAAATGTTTATCTTTGTATATAGGTATAATCATCGGAACCACTTTATTACCATATTTTTCTCTCAACATAGCTAAAGTATCTTTATATCTAGCTTTTTCATTATCTATCTTATTTATAAACATTATTTTAGGGATATTATTAGTTAATTCTAGGGACTTTTCTGTACCTACTTGAATATCAGTTGTTGCATCTACTACTATTATAGCTGCATCACTTGCGCTAAGAGATGATATAACTTCTCCACTAAAATCAAAATATCCTGGAGTATCTAATAAATTATATTTGTAATCATTATACTCTACTGGTATTAATCCCATACTATATGTCATATTTACTTTATCTGTTATTCTAGGTATTTTGTTAGTTAGATTTGATGTGTAAGCTATAGCTTCGATTAGATTTGTTTTTCCACACCCACTGTGACCTAATACTGATATGTTTCTTAACATATTGTTATCATAGACCTTCATATAAGCACCTACCTTTTAATATTTATACAAAATTTAGATATTACATTGTCTTACATACTTAGTTACTCTTTATTGATAAGATTTTCTTCGTAAGTCTGTAAATTTTTCTTTTGTAATTGCAGGTGGTGACGTGGCTATATTGATATTATGTTACGGCGATTCACTTTTGCTTTGCAGATTTGTAAATTTATTTTCAATACAATATGTACTTTATTTATTTTGTATTCTGATTAGTAAAATAGAATTATTAAATAGAATCTAAAATAAGATAAATTCCTTATTTGTATTATTAGAATTTACTACAAATCTAATCTTAATATTAAATATCTTTATCCAAAATTTATTGTGGATGTATTTATAATTATTTCCCAAGAAATAACTACTTTAAATAATATTTATACATATTTAAAATGAAGTTTTCTTACTATAAATAATTATACATCTAATACTTTTTTCCTCTTTTATTCTCTTAATAGTTATAATTACTTTACTTATTATAACTTTATAAAATAAATTTTATATTTGTAAATATATATTCATTAATCTCTATATAATTCCATTTATTAGTTCAATATCATTTTATTTTTATATTAAATTATTTTATTTTTTAGTTAAATGTTTAATATATGTTATCTTTATTCATATTGATAATTCTATAAAACTTTATATAAAAAACACTCTAGATATGTGCTTTACATCTAGAGTGTTTTTAGAATTCATCTTATTTTGTCATTATCATTAATAGCTGTTTATCCCCAACTAATTCATCTTGTTCTACTTTTATTGATTTAATTATACCATCTGTTTTTGCTACTATTATAGTTTCCATTTTCATCGCTTCAATTGCTATTAACGGTTGATTTTGTTTTACTTTATCGTCTTCTTTAACTAAAATCTTAACTACTTTCCCTGGTATACTTGCTCCAATTTGTAGAGGGTCATTCATATCTGCCCTAACTATATCTTTTATATTGCCTGAATAGTTACTATCTTTTATCTCTACTTCCCTTATCATTCCATTTAATTCAAATACTATAGTTCTATTTCCATTTTCTTTCACATCGCCTATATCTGCTAATTTTATAGTCAATACCTTTCCTTCCTCTATCTCAACTTCACACTCTTCACCTTTGTTCAGTCCATAGAAGTACACATGACTCTCAAGCTTAGATATATCATTATATAATTGTAGATGATTTAAATAATCCTCGTATACCTTTGGATATAAAGTATAGCTTAATACATTTCTTATATTAGTATTCATGCTAAACTTTTCATCTAAGTATTTTTTAACACTTTCAAAGTCTTCTTTTGGAATTAATGTTCCAGGTCTTACATTTATAGGTTTCTCCCCTTTTAATACCACTCTTTGTATCTCTTTTGGTATTCCACCTTCTGGTTGACCTATCATTCCTCTACAATAATCTAAAACAGAATCTGGGAAAGATAATTTTTCTCCCTCTTTTACTATATTTTCTTTAGTTAATTTATTCTTAGTCATAAATATAGCTAAATCTCCTACTACTTTAGATGATGGAGTAACTTTTATAATATCTCCTAAGATATCATTTGCTTCTTTATACATTTCTTTTACTTGGTCAAATTTATTAACTAATCCTAAACTATCTGCTTGAGGTTTCAAGTTTGTATATTGTCCCCCTGGTATTTCATACTTATATATCTCAGCCGATGGGTTACATAAACCACTTTCAAATTTAGAATATATTTTTCTTAAATCCTTATAATAGTTTCCTACTTCTTCATATCCATATAAATCTATATGTGTGTCTCTTTCTGTATTCTTAAGAGCCTCTACAATGGCATTTAATGATGGTTGACTTGTTAGACCTGCCATTGTTTCTAATGCACCATCTATAATATCTACACCAGCCTCTGATGCCATTAGACATGTAGCTATTCCATTACCACTAGTATCATGTGTGTGTAAATGTATTGGAGCACTAACATTTTTCTTTAGTTCTTTTATAAGATTATACGCAGCATATGGTTTAAGTAATCCAGCCATATCTTTTATACATATTATATCTGATCCTAAACTCTCTAACTCTTGAGCCATCCTTACATAATAATCTAAATCATATTTAGTCTTTGTTTTATCCAATATATCTCCTGTATAACATATACTAGATTCTACTATTTTACCTGTCTCAAGTGCTGCTGATATAGATGGTTTCATATTTTCAACCCAGTTCAAGGAATCAAATATCCTAAATACATCTATACCTTTATCTGCAGACTCTTTTATAAACTTTTCTATTACATTATCAGGATAATTTTTATACCCTACTCCATTAGAAGCTCTAAATAGCATTTGAAACATTACATTTGGTATTAATTCTCTTAATTTTTGTAATCTAATCCATGGAGACTCCTTTAAAAATCTATATGCAACATCATAAGTAGCTCCTCCCCACATTTCAAGAGAAAATAAATCTTTCATGTATTCATTAGTAGGCTGTGCTACTTTTAATAAGTCATATGTTCTAAGTCTTGTTGCAAGTAATGATTGATGAGCATCTCTCATTGTAGTATCCGTAAGAAGTAATTTTTTTTCATTTTTGATAGTTTCTATATATTTTTCTTTTCCTAATTTATTAAATAAATCTCTACTACCCTCTACACCTATTAATTTTTCATTTAACTTAGGAGTATATAATGTATCAAATAAAGGTTTCTCATTACATTTATTTTCATTTACTACTACATTTCCTATAAATTGAAGTAATTTTGTTCCTCTATCCTTACTTTCTCTTATTTCAAATAGCTCTGGATTCTCATCTATGAACTTAGTACTACATTTTCCTTCCATAAATATAGGATTGTTTAATACATTTACTAAAAATCCTATATTTGTTTTAACTCCTCTAACTCTAAACTCTTTTATAGATCTTATAGTTTTATTTATTGCTCCTGTAAATGTTCTATCCCAAGATATAGTCTTTACTAATAAACTATCATAGTACGGACTTATATTGGATCCTGTAAAGCCATTTCCTCCATCTAATCTTATACCACATCCTGAACCAGTTCTATAAACTTGAATTTTACCTGTATCTGGCATAAATTTATTTTTTGGATCTTCAGTTGTTACTCTACATTGTATTGAATATCCCCTTATTTGAACATCCTCTTGCGATTTTATATTTATTTCTTCGCTATCTAATCTATGTCCTTCAGCTATTAAAATTTGACTTTGTACTATGTCTATGCCTGTAACCATTTCTGTCACAGTATGCTCTACTTGAACCCTTGGATTCATCTCTATAAAATAATGACCTCCATTATCATCAACTAAAAATTCTAATGTACCTGCATTAACATACCCTACATGCTTAGCAATCTTTATAGCATCATTACATATCTTTTGTCTTAATTTATCCTCTACTGAAAATGCTGGTGCATATTCAATTATCTTTTGATGTCTTCTTTGAACTGAGCAATCTCTTTCATATAAATGTACTATATTTCCATGCTTATCTCCTAATATTTGTACCTCTATATGTTTTGGATTTGATATATATTTTTCAATAAATATAATATCTTCTCCAAATGCTTTTTTAGACTCACTGCACGCAGTTTCATACTCAATCTTTAAATCAGATTCATTATATACAACTCTCATACCTCTTCCGCCACCACCATTAGAGGCTTTAAGCATTATTGGATATCCAATTTCATTTGCAATTTTTTTTGCTTCCTCTGAAGTCTTTATAGGCTTGTCTATTCCAGGTATAGTAGCAACTTCTACTTCTTTTGCTATTTGTTTAGAGTTTATTTTATCTCCCATCATACTCATTATGTCTGCTGATGGGCCTATAAATATTATTCCGTTCTCTTCACACTTTCGTACAAATTCTGGATTTTCCGATAAGAATCCATATCCAGGATGAATTGCATCGACATTCTTTCTCTTAGCTAAATCAATTATACTATCTATATCTAAGTATGCATCTATTGGTCCTTTATCTTCTCCAATTAAATAAGATTCGTCTGCTTTTGTTCTAAATAATCCATATTTATCTTCTTTACTGTATATTCCTACACTTTTTATCCCCAATTCAGAACATGCTCTGAATATCCTTATTGCTATTTCCCCTCTATTTGCAACTAACACTTTGTTAATTTTTTTAAGCATAATCTCAATCCTTCCTTCTAATTCTTATATTATTAAAGATTATAGACTAGTTTACTTTAATTTCATATAGTTTTAGTTAACTTTCTTAATAAATAATATAAATTTACCAAAGTAAATAACTTTTCGCCTATATAATTAAAATTCACCTAACTAAAGTTAAGTCTATTTTTAGCGTAGTTTGTGAGATTTACTAAAATAAAAATATTCAAATACTTTATTAATTATTATAAGTACATTAATTAACTATATAATTTGAATTTGATTATATATCCCATTTATTATTATATGATTTATTTAATAATAAATTACAATAAATCATTATAAATAAAAAAACTAGGATAAAATATCCTAGTTTTATAAATTAGCGCAAAAAAAGATTACGTGGCTACGTCTTACTCTCCCAGGCAGTTGCCCACCAAGTACCATCAGCGCTAAAGAGCTTAACTTCTGTGTTCGGAATGGAACAGGTGTATCCTCTTTGCTATTATAACCACATAATCTTTATGTTTTAATTAATTACTTAATTAAATTTTTAGAGTTAATACTCTGAAAACTGTATATCATTTAGAGTTTAATCATTTATTGGTCAAGTCCTCGACCTATTAGTATCGGTAAGCTAAATACATTACTGCACTTACACCTTCGACCTATCAACCAGGTA
>NZ_JBXKIW010000077.1:0-6669 GCF_056995035.1 Romboutsia sp.
GACTTATATCCTCCGTCTCCATTTAAATAAGACATAACAACTTTTAATTTGAAATCATAATCATATTTCGCCATGTAAAAACACCCCAACTGTTAGATTTTTGGTCCAACAATTGGGGTGCAGTACATTCTCTACACTCTTTTTTATGTATAAAATTAAAGATATCTATGAAATAATATCTTTAATCTTCAAAACTTAAATTAAATTCAAGTCTGTCTTCTCCGAGAATTGTATTTTCAAAAACACTAGTAGCATTTTCTATAAATTCATGTGGATTTTCAAGAGAGGGGCTAAAGTGAGTTAAAAGGAGTTTTTTTACATTACCTAATCTTGCTAAATTTGCCGATTCTCTAAAAGTCATATGATTATTTTTAACAGCCTTAGAAATATCCATATCATCACCATACATAGCCTCGCAAATGAATAAATCACTATCTTTTATAAATTCAGGTATTGAAAATATAGGTCTAGTATCTGTTATGAAACTAACTTTAATACCTTTTCTATCATCTCCTAAAACCATCTCTGGTTTGTATTCAACTCCATCCATTGTAATACTTTTTCCTGATTGAAGTTTTTGCCATAAAATAGTAGGTACGTTATTTAAAGTAGCTTTATCTTTATTAAACTTCGGGCATCTTTTAAAATATAAGCTGTACCCTAAACATTCTGTTGAATGTTCTAGCTCAATAGTTGAAATATCTATATCTTTTAAATGCTCATGGCATAAAGAGAAGGGTCCTTGAGGATTTTCAATAACATGTATATTATATGGTAAGTATTCAACTAATACTCTAACAGCATTCATATGTTCTCTGATTCCGTATGGACCTATTATAGTTAAATCTTCAGTTCTAGAACTATTTGCAATAGTGGATAAAAGTCCAATAAGTCCATTAAAATGATCCCCGTGAAGGTGAGTTATACATATTAAGTCTATATTTTTAAAACCACAATTTTTCATTTTCATAGAAATTTGAGTTCCTTCACCGCAATCTATAAGTATTTTTCTGCCTTTGTAATTTATAAACAAAGAAGATAAAAATCTATTAGGCATTGGCATATTACCACCACATCCAAGTAAAACTAAATCTATCATAAATTTCTCCTTATATTTTAGTAGTTAATATAGTATTTGTATTTTAAAATACATTTATTACTAATTAAGCATTAAAAAACATATTAAAATAAAAAAGAGATTATTATTTAATAATCTCTTTCTTACTTTATGCTGTCTTGTTTATATAGTTGAATAATATTGTATATTCCAATCGCTATACTAATCGCACCTATCATTAGCCTTTTAACTTCACTCAAAATAAATCCTCCTATTTAATAATAATAGATATATTACATATCATACTCATTTGAATTTAAAAGTTTATCTAACACTCTTTTTATAATATCATAACTAAATCCTTTATAAGCAAGGTGTTGTGAAATTTTTTGATATATTTTTCTTTTGTCTTCCTTTTTAACTCTATCGTATCTTTTTTTTGCTAAATACATGGCATTTTCAAATTCAACATCAGTATCTATATCAGAAATAGCCTCATCTATAGACTGTTTATCAATTCCTTTGTTATATAGATTTTGTTTTATTCTATTTTTACCACATCTGTTTAAATTAACATTAGTATTAACTATCTTTTGAGCTAGAATATCATCGTTAATAAAATTATTTTTCTTAAGGAATTTTATAACCATTTCTATCGTGTCATCTTCAAAATCAGAAGATAGTTTTTCTCTTATCTTTTTCTCCGATTGATCAGCTTTAGCTAAAATATTTAATGCCTTATTCTTAGCTTTCATGTACATTTCTTCGTTTAAAATGTGTTTTAAATTTTCTTCTTCTATAGTCATACCCTTTTTTAGATTGAATGTATATACTAACTCTGTAAATATAGCGATGAAAAACTCATCATTTACATAAATATTAACTCTGTCATCATTTTTCTTTTGTGCTTCTATTTTAGTAATTATAGCCATGAAAAATCTCCTTTAAATTGTATATAACTATAAGTATATACTAAAAAACAATTTATAACCTTTAATATTATAAAAATAATGATACAATAATAATATAATTGCTATAAAGGAGACGAAAAATGAGTATTGATAATCTGATTAAGGAAGCAGAGATAAAAAATACTGTTAAACTAGAAAACTTTAAAAAAAATAATGAGGAAATTAAGATAGGCATAATGGGAGGGACTTTTGATCCTATACATTATGCACACTTAGCTACTGCAGAGTTTATTAGAGATAAATATAGATTAGATAAAATTCTTTTTATACCATCAGGAAATCCACCTCATAAACTAAGTAATGTAACTAATAAATATGATAGATATAAAATGGTTACTCTTGCAACTATGAACAATGATGATTTTATAGTTTCAGATTTAGAAATAAAAAAAAATGAAAAAACGTATACAATAGATACATTAAGATATCTTAAACGAGAATATGAAAATATAGATATATATTTTATAACAGGTGCAGATGCTATATGTGATATTGAAACATGGAAAAATGTAAGTGAAAATTTTAAACTAGCAACATTTATAGCAGCTACTAGGCCTGGAATAAGTTTACTAAGAGCACAAGAAAAAATAGAAAAATTAACAAAAAAATACAATGCAAACATCATAAGTGTTTATGTTCCTTCGTTAGATATTTCATCTACTTATATAAGAAATCAATTAAAAGAAAATAAATCAGTAAGATATTTAGTTCCTGAAGATGTTGAAAAGTATATATATAATAATACGTTATATAAAGATGGAGATGAGTAAATGAATTTAGATAGTATTAATAATAAAATGAAAGAAATGTTACCTCAAAGAAGATATAAACATTCTTTAAATGTATGTAATTGCGCTATTAAGCTAAGTGAAATTTATAATTATGATAAAGATAAGGCTTGCTTAGCTGGAATTATACATGATTGTGCGAAGTATTTAAGTACTGAAGAAGTAGAATACTATGTAGATAAGCATAAGATTAAATTAGATTGTTTAGAAAAAGAAAATTTAGCACTATCGCATAGTGTAATAGGTTCTTATATTGCTAAATATGAATTAAAAATAGAAGATGAAGACATAATTAATGCAGTTAAGTATCATACTACAGGTAAAGAAAATATGACTTTATTAGAAAAAATAATTTATATGGCGGATTTAATAGAAGAGGATAGGGATTTTCCAAGTGTAAACTTACTGAGAGAATTAACTTATAACGGTAATTTAGATGAAGCGCTATTAATATCTTTTAATAACACAATAAAATTTGTTATTGAAAACAAACAACTTATACATCCAAGAACGGTAGAAGCTAGAAATTATCTTATGAAACAAAAATCATTATAAGGTAATAATAATATTAAAAAGTAAAATACAATGGTGTATAAAGAAGTATTTATGGTATAATATTTAAATACGTTTAAAAATAGGAAAGGTAGGAAATAATATGACAGTAGAACAAATGACGAAAGTTATATACGATGCAATAGATGATAAATTAGGACAAGATATATCGATAATAAATATAGGAGCGGTTTCTAGTTTATGTGATTATTTTGTTGTAGCTACAGCGTCTTCTACAAGACAAGTAAAAGCTATAGCTGATAATGTAGAAGATGAATTAACAAAGCTTGGGGTAGAGCCAAGAGGAAAAGAAGGATATGATTCTCAAGTTTGGGTACTTCTTGATTATGGTGATGTTATGGTTCATGTATTCAATGAAGAAAATAGAGAATACTACAAATTAGAAAAATTATGGCAAGATGCTCCACATGTGGATGTTGACACTTTAGCATAGAAATGATAATATAAACTATTATAATTAGAAAAATTTAAAATATTAAATAGACTAGAGTAGTAAAAGAATATGTTTTTCCAGAGAGCTAGTGTTGGTGAAAACTAGTAAAATGTATCTTTGAACTTGCTAGGCAATATCTATTTAGCCATAGTTGGCATAAAAACTATCTAAGAGAGTCTAGAAATAGACTAATTAGGGTGGTACCGCGAAGATAATCCTCGTCCCTAAACATTATGTTTAGTGATAGAGGATTTTTTTATATTAAAATAATTAATTATACAGGAGGGAATTTTAATGAATGTTTATAAACCAAATGAAGTTGAAGCTAAATGGCAAAAAACTTGGGTAGAAAATGATCAGTATAAAACAAACACAGAAGATTCATCAAAGCCAAATTACTATACACTAGAAATGTTACCTTATCCATCAGGTAAAATACATATGGGACATGTTAGAAACTATTCTATAGGTGATGTTATAGCTAGATTTAAGAAAATGGAAGGATTTAATGTTCTTCATCCAATGGGGTGGGATTCATTTGGTCTTCCAGCTGAAAATGCGGCTATAAAGCATGGAATACATCCCCACAAGTGGACTATGGAAAATATAGAAGATATGAAAGGTCAGTTAAAATTACTAGGACTTAGCTATGATTGGGATAGAGAAATAGCAACGTCTACACCAGAATACTACAAGTTTACTCAAGAAATATTCCTGAAGTTCTTAGAACATGGATTAGCATATAAGAAAAAATCTTTTGTTAACTGGTGTCCTTCTTGTGAAACAGTTCTTGCTAATGAACAAGTTGTACAAGGTGAATGTGAAAGATGTGATGCTATAGTTGTTAAGAAAGACTTAGAACAATGGTATTTCAAAACAACTCATTTTGCAGAAGAATTACTTCAAGATTTAGATACTTTAGATGGATGGCCAGATAAAGTTAAGACAATGCAAAGAAACTGGATAGGAAAAAGTACTGGAGCAGAAATAACTTTTGATATAGATGGAAGCGATAAAACTGTAACTGTATTTACAACTAGACCAGATACAGTTTATGGAGTCTCTTATATGGTTCTTGCTCCAGAGCATGAATTAGTTAAAGAATTAGTTGCAGGTACAGAGTATGAAGAAGCAGTAGATACTTTCGTAGCTAAAATGCACACTATGACTGAAATAGAAAGAACTTCAAGTGACTTAGAAAAAGAAGGTATGTTTATAGGTAAGTATGTTATAAATCCATTAAACGGAAAGAAAGTGCAATTATGGATAGCAAACTATGTACTTGCAGACTATGGAACAGGTGCAGTTATGGCAGTACCAGCACATGATGAAAGAGATTCTGAATTTGCAGCTAAGTACAACTTAGAAGTAGTTGAAGTTATAAATGAAGAAAATATAATGATAAACTCAGGTGATTTTGATGGTATGGATGCATCAAAAGCTTTCGATGCCATAATAGAAAAAATAGAGGAAATGGGAAGAGGAAAGAAAACAGTTAACTATAGATTAAGAGACTGGTTACTTCTAGACAAAGATATTGGGGATGTCCAATACCTGTAGTATATTGTGAAGAGTGTGGATTAGTTCCTGAAAAGAAAGAAAATTTACCAATATTATTACCAACTGATATAGAATTTACAGGTAAAGGTGAATCACCACTTACAACTTCTAAAGAATTCATGAATGCTACTTGTCCTTGTTGTGGAAAACCAGCAAGAAGAGAAGTTGATACAATGGATACTTTTGTAGATTCTTCTTGGTACTTCTTAAGATATATAGATTCTAAAAATACTGAAGAACCATTTGGTAAAGAAGTAGTTAATAACTGGATGCCAGTTGATCAATATATAGGTGGAGTAGAACATGCTATAATGCACTTACTTTACGCAAGATTCTTTGTTAAAGCATTCAATGAAATGGGAATGTTAGACTTTAAAGAACCATTTAAAAATTTATTAACGCAAGGTATGGTTTTAAAAGATGGGGCTAAGATGAGTAAATCTAAAGGAAATGTTGTGTCTCCATTAGAAATAATAGATGAATATGGAGCAGACACTGCTAGATTATTCGTATTATTTGCAGCACCACCAGAAAGAGATTTAGAATGGTCTGAACAAGGTGTTGAAGGATGCTTCAGATTCTTAAATAGAGTTTACAGATTAGTGGATGAATTAGTAGATTTAACTAAGTGTGATTCTTCTATGGGTGAATTAACTAAAGAAGATAAAGCTATGAGATATACTATAAATGCTACTCTAAAGAAAGTAACAGAAGACTTAAATGAGAAATTTGGATTCAATACGGCTATATCTGCTTTAATGGAATTAATAAATGAAATGTACAAATATAAAGAGTTAGATAACAGAAATGAAGTGGTTATAAAAGAAGGTATAGAGACTATAGTAACTATACTTGCACCTTTTGCACCTCATATAGGGGAAGAATTATGGACTATGATAGGTAAAGAAGGAAGTATATTTAATATATCTTGGCCAAAACATGATGAGACTGCGTTAGTTAAAGATGAAGTTGAAATAGTAGTTCAAGTAAATGGTAAGGTTAGAGGTAAGTTAAGTGTTGCTGCTAATATTTCAAGAGAAGAGATGGAAAAAGTAGCGATGGAAGATGAAAAGATAAAAGAATTAGTTGAAGGAAAGACTATAGTTAAAGTAGTTGCAGTTCCTAAGAAATTAGTTAACATAGTTGTTAAATAAATAATAGAAATATTGTTATCAAAAGGAGATGGTTCTAACCATCTCCTTTTATTATAAATATATAAATACAAAACTAAAAAATTTGTATATAACTCGATTTTAGTGAACAAAATAAAATATATATTAAAATTTT
>NZ_JBXKIW010000078.1:0-18311 GCF_056995035.1 Romboutsia sp.
ATTAAAGAAAAATTAAACTGGCTTAGTCCGGTCAATTATAGAGTTGAGTATGAATCTAAGGTTGCATAAAACTTAAAATACTGGAATGAAAATTCATTCCAGTATAAAGTCCAACTTTTGGGTCTCAGTACAGAAACCTACACTCTTTTTTACTAAAATAAATTATTTACATACATTTCCTGCTACGTTTAATATATCCCACGTTCTGGCAAACGGTGGTGCATAACATAAATCCAACATTCCTAATTGTTCTGTTGTTAACTTTCCAAATATAGCTGCTGCTACTACATTAGCTCTTTGAACTGCATCCTTAAATCCAGCTACTTGCCCTCCTAATATTATTTTTGTCTTTGCATCATAAACAAGCTTTACATACATCTTATCTCTACCTGGATAGTAATTAGTTTGGTTAAAATCAGATATGAATTTAACTTTAAAATCTAATCCTAATTTTTGCGCTTGACCTTCTGTAAGACCAGTTGAACCAGCTTCCATGTTTATAACTTTTAAACAGCTTGAACCTAATGAACCTTGGAATGCATTGTTAAATCCTGCTAAATTTTCTCCAACTATTCTTCCTAATTTGTTAGCTCCTGTTGCTAATGGTACATAAGTATCTTTACCACTTACTATATTTTTTATAGTTGCACAGTCTCCTGCTGCGTATATATCTTCTATAGAAGTTCTGCCAAACTCATCAACTACTATTGCACCATTTTGTAACATTTCTATACCACTATCTTTCAAGAATGTTGTAGCTGGTCTAACTCCAGTCGCTATTATAACTACATCAGCATCAACTTCTCCTCTGTTAGTTATAACTTTTTCTACCTTAGTTTCTCCAACTAATTCAGAAACAAGCTCCTCTAATCTTAAGTCTACATTATGTTTTCTTATTTCTTCTTCTAAAACATCTGTTATTTCTCTATCAAATACTTGCTCTAATATTCTATCCGTTGCTTGTACTACAGTTACATTTTTTCCTAATTTCTTAGCCGCTTCCACTGCTTCTAATCCTATAAATCCAGCACCTATTATAACTACGTTTTTGTTTTCTTCTTTGTTTAATAATTCTTTCACTTTTATTCCATCTGCCATACTCTTTAATGTTGAAACATTTTCAATTTTAACATTTTTTATAGGCGGTATTATACTACTCGCTCCTGTTGCTATCATTAATTTATCGTAGAAATCTTCAAATTCTACTCCAGTTTCTGTGTTTTTTACCATAACCTTTTTATTAGTTACATCTACATTAATAACTTCATGGAATATATTTAAATCAATTCCAGTTTCTCTAAATTTTTCTGGACTTCTTGCTATCATATCGCTTGGATTATCAAAAAATCCACCAACAAAATATGGTAATCCACATGCACCAAATGATACTACATCAGTTTTTTCATAAACTACAACCTCATACTCGGGTTGCATTCTTTTTAACTTAGCTGCTGCACTCATCCCTGCTGCAACTGCTCCTACTATTATAACTCTCATATTTAGTCCTCCTCAAATAGTCACAATCATATATTAAGTTTGTGTTTTTCTTAATATTATATATACCCACTTACAGTTATTATGCTAACATTTTTTTATATGAAAATCCATATTATAATATCTTTTATCATTTCTGTTAATTATTTTAAGTAAAAAAATAAAAGCACCTGAATTTTTACAGATGCTTTTGAGTACTATCTTCTTGATGCTCTTTTTGTTGGTTTACCTTTTTTAGTAACATTCTCATCCTTAACTTTCGCTTTTGCTTGCTCGTGTCCAGGGAATATTATTTTAGGTTCTTCTAAATTCTTTTTATATAAAGTAAACTTAGATCCTATAGATTGAACAAATTCAGCTCTTAAAGCTTCACATACTGCATTTGCAGTTTCTTTAGTATCAAGTCCTGCATTTTCAAGTATTGTAACTTTAACTATTTCTTTAGTTCTTAACATACCGTCAAGTTGCTCTAAGAAACTTTCTGTTATACCATCTTTACCTATTTGAGTAACAGGCTTTAATGTATTTGCTATTGATCTTAAGTATGCTCTTTGCTTTCCTTTTAACATATCTTCACCTCTTTTATTCTAGTTGTAGAATTCGAATTCTAATTCGTAAATTCTAACAGTGTCACCATCTTCAATTCCCATTTCTCTAAGTCTGTCAAATACACCTTGACTTTCCATAACTTTTTGGAAGTATTGAAGAGATTCCATATCGTCGAAGTTAACAGAGTACATGATTCTTCTAAGCATTTTGCCTGTAACAACATATACTTCATCTTGTATTTCTATAGTTAAAGCTTCATCTTCTTGTACATCCAATTCAGGCTTGTACATTTCTTCTTCTGTAACTAGTTCTATATCTTCAACTTCTTTTAATAATGGTGTTACATAAGCTATAACATCATCTACACCTTGACGAGTTGCTGCAGACATTTTAAATACTTTATATCCTCTGCCTTCTAGCTCATTTTTAAATTCTTCAAATATACTTTCATCTTCTAATATATCTATTTTATTAGCTACTACCACTTGTGGTCTTGTTGCTAATTTTTCATTATACATTTTAAGTTCATCATTTATTTTATCGAAGTCTTCTAAAGCATTTCTACCTTCTAGCCCAGTTATATCAACTATATGTATTAATACTTTAGTTCTCTCAACGTGTCTTAAGAAATCATGTCCTAATCCTACACCTTCAGCAGCACCTTCTATAAGGCCTGGTATATCAGCTAATACAAAACTCTCCCCAAACTTTGTCTCAACAACACCTAAGTTAGGAGTTAAAGTTGTGAAGTGATAATTTGCTATCTTTGGTTTAGCCTTAGTTACAACTGATAAGAATGTAGATTTACCTACATTAGGGAATCCTAAAAGTCCTACATCCGCTATCATCTTAAGCTCTAAAGTTACCCATCTTTCTTGTCCCTCTGTACCAGACTTTGCGAAAGATGGAGCTTGTCTTACTGCGTTGGCAAAATGTTGATTTCCTTTTCCGCCTCTACCGCCTCTTACAATTGATGCTCTATCGCCTTCTTCTTTTAAATCAGCTAATATTAGACCTGTTGCTTCATCTCTTATTATTGTTCCTGCAGGAACTTTAAGAATTAAATCGTCTCCATTTTTACCTGCTCTTCTTGATTTCGATCCATCTCCACCTGGCTCTGCAGAATATTTTCTTTGATATTTAAAATCCATTAGTGTTCTAAGACCTAAATCAACTTCAAATATAATACTCGCACCCTGTCCACCGTCTCCACCATCTGGACCACCAGCTGGAACATACTTTTCTTTTCTAAAACCTACCGCACCATTTCCACCGTTTCCGGCTTTAACAAAAATCCTTGCTTTATCTATAAACACATTAATCACCTACTTGATTAAACTTTTTTATTATTTTGTCCAATATATATATATATAATTCTATAAATATCTATTTACAAGAAAAAGGAGTGTATTAACACTCCTTTTTGGCATATTACTCAGCTATTGCTACTGGGTATATACTTACTTTCTTTCTTTTCTTATCTTTTCTTTCGAATTTAACAGCACCGTCAACTAATGCAAATAAAGTGTCATCGCCACCTTTACCTACGTTAGTCCCTGGATGTATTTTAGTACCTCTTTGTCTTACTATTATACTACCAGCAGTTACTACTTGTCCGTCATATCTCTTAACACCTAATCTTTTAGCTGCAGAATCTCTACCATTCTTAGAAGATCCTACCCCTTTCTTAGATGCAAGTAATTGTAAGTTCATGTTTAACATATGGAGTCACCCCCTACTTTTTTAAGATTTTTATATTTTTGGGATATTCCCGTTTAATTTCTTCAATTGCTAATTGAAAGTGATTTAATAATAGATGAGCGTCTTCTAAGTATTCATCTTTAACAATGCATTCTATGTGACCTTCTTGTCCAATTACTTTTTCAAATTCAACTTTGACTAATTTGTCTAAAGAATTTATGACTGCAACAGCATTAGATGTAACTGCAGCACATACTATATCATAACCAATTTCAGCGAAATCAGCATGACCCTTTAAACAGAATCCTCTCATAGAGAAGTCATCATTGTAATAATATTTAACTTTTATCATTACTTATACCAACAATTAAGCGTTTATCTTTTCGATAACTATCTTAGTGTATGGTTGACGATGTCCTTGCTTTTTTCTGTAGTCTTTCTTAGCCTTATACTTGAAAACTATTATTTTCTTAGCTTTACCTTGTTCAACAACTTTTGCTTGAACAGAAGCACCTTCAACAACTGGAGCTCCAACTACTAGCTCTCCGTCTTTAGTACAAGCTAATACTTCGTTTAAAGTAACAACATCACCTGCGTTAGCTTCTAGCTTTTCAACGAATAATACATCACCTTCAGCAACCTTATATTGCTTTCCACCTGTTTTAACTATAGCGTACATTAAATACACCTCCTCGGTCTAAACTCGCCATATAGGTACTTCCGTTAAGAAGTTTTTAACCTTGTCTGTGCGGCATTACAGTTATTAATATTACTACTTTCCTGTCGATTTGTCAACTAAGTATTATAAATTATATTTATTTTTTCGTAATTTAATTCACTGCTTCCCTCTAACTCTGTTATTATACCATGATTTTCACTTATTTTTTTAATTATATCCATAAAATTTTTATTTACTAAATTATATAAATTACTATTTAATACAATGGTAATATTGTTGTATGATGTATGTTGATTAATCCTAATCATTTCTTTCTCTATAGTATCTATTAAATAATTAACTGATTTTCTATAAGCCTTACCTTCACACTCACTACATTCATCTAAATAATACTTATCTATAGAGTCTTTTTCTCTTCTTCTTGCCACTTCTACTAGCCCTAACCTAGTCATACCTAGAACTTCAGATTTTCTTTTGTCTTTTTGTAGTTCTTCTTCTAATGTTTTTAAAAGTACTTCTTTATATTTAGCTTTATGCATATCTATAAAATCTATTATAATTATTCCGCCAATATCTCTGAGTTTTAATTGTTTTGATATTTCTACCGCTGCTTCTATATTGGTTTTATATACTGTTTCCTCTAGTTTTAAATTTCCCGTGAATTTTCCTGTATTAACATCTATAACTGTAAGGGCTTCTGTCTTTTCTATTATTAAATAGCCCCCACTTTTTAACCATACTTTTTTATTCAAACATTTTTCTATTTGAGTGTTAACTCTATATAAATCAAACACATCTTTATTTTCTTCTAAGACTAATTTTTCTGCATATTCTTTTCTTACAGATTTTAATATACTTTTTAGTTCTTCATATTTTTCACTATTATTAGTTATTATTTTTTCCACATCTTCATTTACATTATCTTTTACATACTTACTTGCAAAGTCTAAACTTTTATATAAAAGTTTTGCTTCCATTCCTAACTTATATTCTTTTAAAATATTGTCATATTGTTTTTTTAATTCCTCTATATCAGCTTCTAATTCCTCTTTAGTACATCCTATTGCTTCTGTCCTTATAATCAAGCCTAAATTCTCTTTGTTTATAGATTTAGCAATTTTCTTTAGTCTAAATCTTTCTTTTTCTTCAGTAATTTTATTCGATATAGTCGTTCTATCATTTGATGGTATATAAACTAAATATCTTCCTGCTAAACTTATCTCAAGATTTAATTTAGCTCCTTTAGTTCCTATCTCCTCTTTATTTATCTGAACTAGAATTTCTTGTCCTGATTTTATAGTGTTATCTCTTTTCAGTTGAAGGTATGCTAATTTTTCAAACCCAACATCCACAAAACAAGCTTCTATGCCTGGAAGTACTTTTTTAACTATACCTCTGTATATATTAGATACAGTTTTATCTTTTTTATTGTCTTCTATAAATATTTCACTCAATTTATCATCTTCAAGGACTGCAGTCTTTTGAGATGATACTAATGATTCTATTATTATTTTTTTCATAAAATTGCTCCTTGTATAAGTATAGACTGATGGCGCTTTGTCACTATTATAAAAAAGTCTTCAATTAAAAATTTATAAGGAAGACTTTTTTGAAGCACATATACGAAAATTATATTTATCCACAGTTTTAAAATGAATATAATTTCCTATGTGCTATAAAAAAGTCCTAATATATAAAAAAAGGTGGTTTTAGCCACCTTTTTTATCTACATAGGACATACTAATTGCCCATCTTCTACTACATATGAATCTCTTCTTAATATATCTACATCTAATGAATCCATTTCTAATTCTAACATCTCTAATATTTTAGGAATAAATATAGAATTATTTAAGTTTGCTTTAGATCCAGTAGCAGTCGTCGCTTCTAGAGTTATAACATTTTCACTTAAGTCTAATATATCAAATTGTTTTATCATTGGTCTTATATTAGATTCTACCATTTTTCCTTTTTTATTTTTCTTAGTTATCATTATTTCTTCTTGACTCATAAATTCTAATATTTTAGATTTTACAAATTCCTTACTTAAGGCTTTTTCAAGTTCTATAGTGAATATATATTCTCCATACTCTATTGTTGAAGCTAGAGATGGTGTTTGTCTAGTTATTTCCATAGCTTTCATGAATGTTATACCTTTTGGTAATTGTTCGTTCATTCTATTTAAGTATTCTTCAACACTTAAATCATCTTCTATTTCAACATCTACGTACTCTCCTTGACTTTCTGTACCTAATGCTAGTGCATTTCCATAACTTATCTTAGGATGAGGATTAAATCCTTGAGAATAGCATAATTCTATTTCAGCTCTTCTAAACGCCCTTTGTAATAATTGTTGTAAATCTAGGTGTGATATGTATATCATATCTCCTTCTTTATTAAACTTTGCTCTTATTATTTTACTCATGATTAACACATCCCCCTTCCGATATCGTGTGTATTTATACCGCATGCATTACACTTATGTCTACAGTCAGGAGTAATTGCATCTTGTGTTGCTTTTTCGTTTTCTCTAACTAAGAATTTCTTAGTTACTCCTACATCTATATGATCCCATGGGAATACTTCTTCATAGTTTCTTTCTCTATTTGCATAGAATTCTATCGAAAGATTATTTTTTTCCATAGCTTCTTTCCATGTATCTAAACTAAAGTGTTCAGACCATCCATCAAATTTAGCTCCTGCTTTAAATGCATCATATATAGCTTTACCTATTTTTCTATCTCCTCTAGCTACTACTGCTTCCATCAAGCTAGTTTTAGAATCATGATAGTTATATTTTATATTTCCATTTTTTAATTTTCTAACTAAATGTCTTTGTTTTTCTACTACTACTTCTGTAGTGTCTTGCCCATGCCATTGGAATGGTGTAAATGGTTTAGGTACAAATGTTGATGTACTTACTGTAACACCAAAATCTCTTTTTATTTTCCCATTATGAACATTTCTATAAGTATCTATAACATCATATGCAAGTTTAGCTATACCATCTAAATCATCATAAGTTTCTGTTGGAAGTCCTATCATGAAGTATAATTTAACACGATTCCATCCCATTTCGAATGCTTTTCTTGTTGCATTTTCTAAATCTTCTTCACTTACACCTTTGTTTATAACATCTCTCATTCTTTGAGTTCCTGCTTCTGGTGCAAATGTTAATCCTGATTTTCTTACTTGTTGTATTTTTTCAGCTATTTCCATAGAGAAATTATCAAGTCTTAATGATGGAAGTGATATACCTATATTTCTTGGAGTATATTCATTTACTAAGTAGTCTGTAAGTTCTTCTAACTGACTATAATCACTTGTACTTAAAGATGATAATGATATTTCATCATATCCTGTATTTTTAACTAAATTTTCTAATACTTCTTTAAGTCTTTCTACACTTTTTTCTCTTATAGGTCTATATATCATTCCTGCTTGGCAGAATCTACATCCTCTTGTACATCCTCTAAATAATTCTAAAACTATTCTGTTATGTACAGTATCAATAAATGGCACTATTATTTTTTCTGGATATTGTACTGTTTCCATATCTTTTATTATTCTTTTTTGAGGATTAGTCGGTACTCCTAATCTATTTGGAAGTACTGATTTTACTGTGTTATCTTCATTATATTCAACATCATAGAAGCTTGGTATATAAACTCCATTTATTGAAGATATTTTATATAAGAAATCTTCTCTAGTAGTTTTATTTTTTTTCCACTCTTTATAAGCATTTACAACTTCTAAATTTACCTCTTCACCCTCACCTAAAATTACTATATCTACAAAATCAGCTAAAGGTTCAACATTATATGCACAAGGTCCACCAACTAATATAAATGGATCCTCTAACTTTCTTTCTTCTCTTAATAACGGTATGTTAGCTAAATCTAATATATTTAATATGTTAGTATAAGAAAGTTCATATTGAAGTGTGAATGTTACAAAGTCAAAGTTAGTTATTGATTCTCTTGACTCTAATGCGAATAAAGGTATTTTTTTTTCTCTCATTATATTTTCCATATCAATAGCCGGAGAATATATTCTTTCACAGAATACATCTTCATCCTTATTTATTACATCATATAATATGTGGCTTCCTAAGTGACTCATCCCAACCTCATATAAATCTGGGAAACATTGAGCATATCTTATTAAATTTCCATTCATTGTATCTTTATGTACTGAATTTATCTCATTTCCAAGATACCTAGCAGGTTTTTCAACCTTCTTTAAAATTCTTTTTAAATCTACTTTATTCATCTATTTTAAAACCTCCAATAAGTTTATTATTTTCTAGACATAAATATTATTATACACGATATGATATTATGTATCAAAATATTATTAGCTATTTAAATATAGTTTTCCCAATTTGTTTTCTTGTTATAGTTATTATTTTGTTTTATTATATAGTATATGGGTATAATCTTTGTATAATATTATTTTCGGGAGGATTTATAATGAGTAATGTATTTGAAATAAAGAAAGATATTTACTATGCAGGTGTCATAGATAAGGATTTAGAAGTATTTGACATAATAATGAAGACAGAATTTGGTACTACTTATAACTCTTATTTAATTAAAGATGAAAAAACAGTTTTATTTGATACTGTAAAACCTAATTTCAAAGAAGAATTTTTAAATAACATATCACAACTTACTGATATAGCTAATATAGATTATGTGGTAATTCATCATACTGAGCCTGACCATGCAGGTAGCTTGAAGTACCTTTTAGATTTAAATCCTAATATAGAGGTTTTCTGTACAGGTGTAGCTAAATTGTACTTAAGTGAACAAATAAATAAGCCATTTAAATGTCATGTTATAAAAGATGGAGAAACTTTAAATATCGGTAAAAGGAATATTAAATTTATAACTGCTCCATTCTTACACTGGCCAGATACAATGTTTACTTACATTGAAGAAGATAAGACTTTATTTACTTGTGATGCTTTTGGATGCCACTTTGCTAACGTTGACTGTGATGCTGTAGAACATGAAGATTACCTAAAATCATCAAAACACTACTATGATTGTATAGTTAAACCTTTTGCTAAACATGCTTTAAATGCTATAAATAAAGTTATTGAATTAAAAATAGATTTTGATACAATTTTAACTTCTCACGGTCCAATGCTTACTAAAAACCCTATGGAAATAGTTAAAAGATATTTAGATTGGTCAACTGAGGTTGTAAGTACTACTAATCAAAATCAAGTGGCGGTATTTTACTTATCAGCTTACACTAACACTTATGTAATGGCTAAAAAAATAGAAGAAGGTGCAATATCTGAAGGTGCCAAAGTTACTTTGTATGATTTAGAAAATATAAGCTTGAAAGAAATGCACGATGCAGTTGTAATGTCAAAGGTTATATTATTAGGTTCTCCAACTATAAATAGAAGTATGGTCAAGCCTATGTGGGACTTATTCTCTGTAATAGACCCTATGGCTAACCAAGGTAAAATCGGAGGAGTATTTGGTTCATACGGTTGGAGCGGAGAAGGTCTAACTATGGCTGAAACTCTATTAAAATCAATGTCATTTAAAATGCCTATTGAAACAATGAAGAAGAAATTCTTCCCAAGTGAAGATACTTTAAATGAATGTTTAAATTTAGGTGCTGAGTACGGTAAATTGATTAAATAATAATTTAAAGTAAATTGATAATTTATCATTTCCTTTTTTACTTATGATTTCAAAAATCTGGAACCTAAATTAACCGTCTTATTTTAATACTTAGGCTATGAAAATAGAGTACTATGTAATTTAACATAGTACTCTATTTTTGTGAATTTTTAATTTAAATTCTTTGGCTTGTCGTCTTTCTAACGTCCCTCCAAGAAAGTTCTCCTCTATCCAACGCTTTTATAAATATTTCTGCTGAAGCTAAATTTGTAGCTACAGGAACATAATAAACGTCACACAATCTCATCAATGCTTGTATGTCTGGTTCATGAGCTTGGGATGTAAGTGGGTCTCTTAAAAAAATCACTAAATCTATATCTTGAGATACTACCAATGAACCAATTTGTTGGTCACCTCCAAGCGGACCTGATGCAAGTCTATTTATCTTCAAGTCAGTTGCATCCATAATCTTTTTACCTGTAGTTCCAGTTGCATATATTCCATATTTTTTTAATATAGCTTCATATCCTATACAAAATCCAATCATTGTGTTTTTCATTTCATCATGTGCTATTAATGCGATATTCATATGTTCCTCCGAATTTGTTAAAAGTTTATTTTCTTCCTTCTCATACAAACATTTAGAACTAGTCCTAAGTTTGCTAAAGATGTTAATAAAGAACTACCTCCATAACTTACAAATGGAAGTGTTACCCCCGTTACAGGAATTAACGCTACGGTCATTCCTATATTTTGAATTACTTGATATCCAAACATACTCATAACCCCAATTACAATCAGTGTACCATAAAAATCTTTGGCCTCCCCAGCTATTGAAATCATTCGGGTTAAAAATAGAGCATATAAAGCTATTACAGTTGCCATCCCTACTGCACCTAATTCTTCGCCTATAACCGCAAAGATAAAGTCACTTTCTTGCACAGGTAAAAAACCTTCTTGATTTTGAGTACCATTATATAACCCTTTTCCAATTGTTCCACCTGACCCTATAGCAATCGTAGATTGCATTACTTGATAATTCCCTTTTAATGTCGGGTCTTCTGGGTTTAAAAAAGCTTCTATTCTTTCCTTTTGGTGAGGCGCCATAAGTAAGTACATAACAGGTAATGCTACTACCGCGATTACTGCCGCTCTTTTTATTAATTTTATATCAAGACCTGCTGTAAATAGCATACCTACTATTATACAACTAAATACTATTGCAGTCCCTAAATCTGGCTGTGCAAATAATAATCCTATAAATGGTAGTGCATATACTGCTACAGGTATTATTTCCTTTATAGTATTTAATTTTCCTTTTCTCGATTCAACTATCTTTGCATAACTTAATATAAATGTCAATTTAACTAATTCTGAAGTTTGAAAGTCTAGAGGACCTAATCTTAACCATGATGTAGCTCCACCCATGTTTTTTCCAATACCCGGAATTAAAACTATAACTAGTAATATTAGACTAATAATATATAACGCTTTATAATATTTACCTAAGAAATTATAGTCAAATAAAAGTATACCAACTATCATAATCAGCCCTAACCCAAAAGCTAAACTTTGTTTATATATTTGAAGATAGTTTCCTGTTATTTGTGCATGTGTTGCACTACTTAAAACAACTAATCCAAATCCAAATATAGCAAGAACTATAGTTATCAGTTTCCAATCTAATTGTTTTATTAATTTAATAGTCGATTTATATTCTATCATGTATTCACCATCTTCCTAACTTTGCGCATATAAATTATGCTTTTTATTAATTAAAATAAAGGGGGATTTTATATCCCCCTTTTAAATATATTTACACGCTTCTACCTTTTATATGTCTAAGCGGTATATTCGCAACTAAAGCAGACACTGGCATATCATCGTTATCTCCTCTTACCTTAGACATTTTGATTTCAAGACCATCTTCTTCGATTTCTGCATAATTAGCTATAACTCTAAGAATATCTGTCTTTATCATATCTAAAAGCTGTGGAGAACAATCTACTCTATCATGTACTAAAACTAATTTTAATCTTTCTTTTGCAACAGATTTACTAGCCTTAGATTCGTTAGAAAAAACTTTAAATAAATCTAACACGGATATATCCCCCTTCACTACTTGGCCATACCAAACATTTTCTTAATTTTACTAAAGATATTATTATCAGTTTCTATTTCTACTAAAGGTATTTCATTACCTAATATTCTTTGAGCAATGTTTTTATATTCTTGTCCTGCACTAGACTTAGCATCTAAAATAGCAGGCTCTCCCTTATTTGTAGATACTATTATACTTTCATCATCAGGAACTAATCCTATTAATTTTATTGCTAAGATTTCTATGATATCTTGTTTACTCATCATATCTCCACGTCTTACCATATCTTGTCTTATTCTGTTTATAACTAGTTGAATATCTTTAATTTCATGTGCTTCTAACAGACCTATAATTCTATCAGCATCTCTTACCGCAGATACTTCTGGATTTGTTACTACTATCGCTCTATCTGCTCCAGCTATAGCATTTTTAAAACCTTGCTCTATACCTGCTGGACAATCTATTAGTACATAATCAAAGGTTTCTCTAAGTTGATCACATAAGCTAGACATTTGGTCTACTGTTATTGCATTTTTGTCTCTTGTCTGAGCAGCTGGTAGTAAATACAGATTTTCAAATCTTTTATCTTTTATTAATGCTTGCTTTAATCTGCATGTACCTTCAACAACATCTACTATATCATAAACGATTCTATTTTCAAGACCCATAACTACATCTAAGTTTCTAAGTCCTATATCTGCATCTACTATAACTGTTTTCTTATTTTCCATGCTTAGAGCAGTTCCTAAGTTTGCCGCGGTAGTAGTTTTTCCAACTCCACCTTTACCCGATGTTATAACTATAACTTCGCTCATATTACTACCCCCTATTGATTTATCCTTATTATTTTATTATTTTAGGTAAATAACTTTCTATGATTATTCTACCATCGCTCACCAAGGCTATCTCTGGGCTGACTAATTTTTCTTCTTCATAGTTTTCATCATCTGGAGCTTCTGCTATATTTTGAGCTATTTGTAATACTTTTGCATTGAGATTATTTGCTACAACATATGCATTTTCATTGCCTATAGAACCTGCATGTATAAAACCTTTTACTCTCCCCATTACAATAACATTACCATTAGCTACAACTCTTGCACCAGGGTCTATATTTCCCATAACAACTACATTTGAAGTTGAACTTACTTGTGAACCAGATTTCATATCCGTCATTACAATTATATCTCCATCAAATTCAATATTTTCTCCAGATCTAAGATTGTTAACATATTTAGTTTGAAAGTTACAAACCTCTTTATTTTCATATTCTTCTATAAACTCAACGTCAAATCTTGATAAAATATCGTCTTTTATATTTATAATTTGTATATCACTCAAACACTCACAATTAATCTCACAAATTTTAGCTCCATTAAAAAAACCTACAGATGATTCTAGCCTCTCTACTATACTTTGCTTTATTTCATCAAAAGACGCAACTCTTTTAATATTTACTATTATCCCTCTTTTACTACCTTTGAACTCAACTAGTTCTGTGACATTAAATTCTTTCAAAGACATAACAACCTCCAGAGTGATATATCATTTATATATTCTGCAAAAAAAACTTTATTCCTCTTTATTTTTTCATTTTTGGCACAAAATTTATATCTTCTTTTTTCAATTCATTAAGATTTTTTTCTACATTATCTGCATTATTATCTGCATTTGAGTTTGATTTATTTTCACCTATTCCAAAATAATTTCCCATAACTTCTCTAACAAGTAACATAGCATTACCACCAGTTTTACCTTGAGGTATCATAGCTACTACAGCTATTTCAGGATCATCTGCTGGAGCTACTCCAAGTCCCCATGCAAAAGGCTCATAGTTTTGCTTGTATTGATCTATTTTTTCATCATTGATTTTAGGGTTCAACTCTTTTATTGCTTTTCTTAAGTAAGCTGCATTTATTTTATCTGTGTTTTCTAACTTTACCTTAACACCATCTTTTAACTCTTCTTCTAGCTTTTTTATTTCATTTTCTGTTAAATCTTTATTTTTTAATTCTTCCTTTATTTCTAATTTTCTTTTTTTCGATAACTCTTTTTCTCTTTCTAATTTCATTTCCTCAGAAAGTTTAGTTGCTTCATCAGTAACTACTCCATACGAAGCCATGTGACTTGTTAAATAGTCATATTCATTTTCAGTAGGTATTTTTCCACTTTTTTCTGCTGTACCTGTTTTACCTGCAACACTAACTGGGAAATTAGCAAATACTTTTTTTCCTGAACCTTCAGTTATAACTTGCTTCATACCTTGCAGTAAATGTTGTAGATTTTCACTATCCTTAAATTCTATTTTTTCTTTTTCATTTTCATCTATTTCTATTGAACTATAATTACTTGATACTACCTTATCTACAACAGATAAATCTACTAAATAACCACCATTTGCTATGGCTGCAGCATACCTTACCATCTGAGCTGGAGTATATTGATTTTCTCCTTGTCCTATTGCCAGGTTAAAGGTATCTGCTGTACTCCACTTAGCAAAGCTTAAGTAATCAAATACTATCATATCTGCAATAGGTTCAACTCTTTCTTCTTTAACTTTCATACTAGTTAACCTATCCATTGCTTCAACTCTACCTATTTTTTTATCTTCATCCGCCCAAGAAACTATTTTTTCTATTCTTTCTTCGTATTCATCTTTATTTTTTTCTTTACTTATATCAGTAAAATCATTTACCATCTCACTATTTAGCGCTGATCTTAATAAAGCTTTTGTACTATTTAATTTATCATCAACATTTGGAACTGTTCCTTTTATTTCACTAATTTCTTGATCTAATCCTGTATAATCATCTAACCCAAATAATCTAGCATAATCTAATACACCATTGGGTCCAACTTTCACATCTGGATCTTTACCGCCTATCCAGTTTTTACCACTCGATATCGTATAGAAATAAATATTACATGATTCTTGAATAGCCCTGTATAAATTCGTATATCCATGATTAGTTCTAGATTTATGCCATATTAAATCGGCAAATGGTCTTTCACCTAATTTAATTACACCAGTATCATTTATTGCATAGTTGGGACTTAATCCATTGTCTATTGCAGCCATGCCTGTTACCATTTTAAATATAGATCCTGGTTGGAATACCCCTTGGGTTGCTAAATTCACTTGTGGATTTGGTGCTAGTACATCATTTAGGTTTTTAGGTTGAAGATCTTTATAATCCTCATATGATATTCCATTTACAAATTTATTTGGGTCATAATCTGGATAACTCGCCATAGATAAAACATCACCAGTCTTTAGATCTATAGCCATTACTGCACCGGATTTTGCATTATTAACCACAGTACCCGTACTATAGTTTCCAAATTTACTTTGATACAATCCGCCTGTTGAAATAGCTTTTATAACACCTTTCAATGCCTTTTCTGTTTCTTCCTGCAACTCTTTATCTATACTAAGATATACAGTATCTCCTGACTGAGGTTTTGATACTTCTAACTCTTTAGTAACTCTACCTAGTGCATCTACTTGAACTTTTTTATATCCATCAACACCTTTTAGCTGCTCTTCAAATTTATTTTCAATACCAGATATACCTACAGTATCACCTTTAGAATATTTTTTACCTTCTTCTCTATTTAGATAATCATCTTCTTTAATTGATGGCATTTTACCCATAGTACCCAGTGTATGCGATGCTAAAGTTCCTTCTGGATAATCTCTTACTGGTTCTACTGCTACTGAAACTCCTGTGAGTTCCATAGCACTTTCTTCTACCTGAGCTATTATTTTTTCGCTAATGCCTTTAGCTATCGTTACTGGATTATATCGAGAGTATCCTTGTGACTTTATAAGATCTCTTACCACAAGTATTTTTCTTGCGTCTTGATCACCTAAATTCTCATCAACTTCATAGTTATTCCTAATCTCTTTAAATGCATCCTTTGCACTTATATTAGCCTTTTTTATCTTATAACTTTCTAACCAGTCTTTTTTATTTTTTTCCTCAGTGAACATCCATTTACTTACAAGTATGGGTGGATAATATCCATTTTCATTTAATTTTTCTTGTAACTTACTTACTTCTAAGCTTCTTTCCTCTTCTGTAAGTATTCCTTCATTTATTAATCTGTCTACTATATAGTAAAAACTTTCCTTTGCATTTAAGTCTTGTGGAATATTGTTTTCACTCTTATATTCTCTTATTTTTTTATTAAATACATAATAATAATTTCCATTATTGAAATATATCGGGAATTCATCTATGTATTCTTGTTTATTATCTTCTAGCATATTTATAAGCTTTAAAGATATCTCATTCGCCATAGATTTACCCTTAGAGTCTTTTTTGCTTATTGCATCTCCAGAAACTTGAATAGTAAATAGATTTGTATTTCCAGCTATCAGCCTACCATATCTATCTCTAATTTCACCTCTAGGAGCTTTTATAGGCAATTCTTTGTAAGTTTTATTTTCTGCTAGTTCTGTATAATGTTCATACTTAAACGTTGTCATATAAATTACTTTTACTAGAATAACTACAAACGCTACTAGTATAATATTTTTCATTATGGATAATCTATCAACCTTTTTATTTTCTTCCATCAAATCACCAACTAATCTTCTTTAAGTTTTGATACCGATTTTCTTGATATTTTATACAACAATATGCTTAATAAACTATTTGCTAGTGGAATTATAACTATACCCTTTAGCGCTAGTGTTGCCACTCCATAGCTGTTATAAACTTGGCTAACTACTGCTATATTTACCATAGAATCAAATAAGCTAGTTATAAATACCAATGCAAATATAGTTATACTGCTTTCTTTATATATTTTATTTTTCAAATGGCTAATTGAATATGCTATCACAAATAAAATCAACCCATTAACTCCAAATATCCCTCCTACAGTTATATCTTTTATAAGACCTACTATAGCAGCTATTATTCCTACTTCTAATTCATCTACATACAGTGAAATAATAGTGATATATATAATAACTATATTAAAACTTATACCGAGTATATCTAAATAGTTAATAATACTACTTTCTACCATTACTAATAAAATACCTAAGAGACAAAGTAAAACTCTTTTCATTATTAACAGTCTCCTTTATCCTATATTTCTTGGTTCAATAATCATAACGTCGTTGATGTTTTTAAAATCAGCATATGGCTTTACAACCACGTATTTCATTGATTTATTTTTATCATCTATTACCTGGTCAATTTCGCCTATTGGTATGCCTTTTGGATATAATCCTAGTCCAGACGTTACAACTACATCTCCAGGCAATACATTATAAGATGTCTCAAACATATATCCATGTAAAAAGCCTTTCTTCTTATACTTTTCTTTATCATCTAACGTTGAGTTTTGAGTTATAACTCCTTTGAAGTTAGGGTCTTTCATCAACTTAAAACTTACTGATGATTTTGTATCTAATAAAGAAATTGCCTTGCTATAATCTTTAGAGACTTCATACACCATTCCTACTAACCCATCCTCATTAACTACTATGCTTTCTTTTTTTACACCATCATTACTTCCAGCACCTATTGTGAAGCTGTTATACCAATTACCGTCATTTTTTCCTACTATACTAGTTGATATACTTTTAGCTTTATACTTTTCATCAACAAAATTAAGTACTTTTTTTAAGCTAGTAAGAGACTCTGATTCATTCAATCTGTTATTTAAATCGATTACTTCTTGTTTTAAGCTATCATTTTCTTTTTCTAATTTTGCTATTTCATTAGAATTTTTCTTATAGTTTGTTAAATCTTTAAGATTTTCTTGTAAAAATGTAAATCCTTGGTTAAAGTTTTTTTCTATTGCTGTTACTCCATCTAATAATATTCCTGGACCTACAGGATTAGTTCCAGAAAATTTGCCTATTGATATTACTACAATTCCAATTAAAGTGATAGCAACAATCCCCGTTGCTATCACTTTTATGTTAATCCTCTTTTTTTCCTTTTTATTCTTATCGAATTTCAAAATATCACCAACTTTTAATTACTTTCTAGAATTCATCATTAATACTTTTTCAAATATTTCTTGATCTTCTACTGATTTTCCTGTTCCTAAGGCAACACAATCTAGTGGATTTTCAGCTATTTGTACTGGCATTCCTGTTTCTTGCTTAACTAATTTA
>NZ_JBXKIW010000079.1:0-28391 GCF_056995035.1 Romboutsia sp.
TACTGTTGATTACTTGAAATAAACTCCTTCATTTCTTCTTTTAATTCTTTTTTTATTTTTTCTAATTCATCTTTTATACCTTTACTAACCCACATCTTACTTAAGAAAAATAATGCCCCACCTGATATTGCAATAGCTAGAGTAAGAACAATTAAAGCAACGTTAATCGTAAATTGTGTGTTTTGAGATATATAATCTATTTTATCTCCTAGTACTTTTATTTGATTTGTAATATTCAATAAATCATCCCCTTCCAACAATAAGTATATTATTATTGGAGATAAATTTAAAGAAGTTTATCTGCTTTTGCAAGAATATATATGTTAAATACCATATTAAATAAAGAAAATATAAGCATAGCAATAGGATTTATATTTAACTTAAAGCAAATAAATTCTATAGTTACATACATAATGGGAGTAATTATTCCTATTACAAATCCTATAGATTCAGAACTCATATTTTTCCACCTCATTTCATATATTTTATGCAATAAAAAAAGACTATGCTATGTAGTCCTCACCTGTAATAGTTTTATATTCTTCTTCTGTTATTTTTCTTTTTAAAACTGCACCTTTAACCATTTCTTTACTCCATAACCTTTCTCCATTTACATTAAAAGTGTCATAGTAATATTTTATTTTTTCAAAGTTTAGTATTAACATTATGCAAGTCCCCCCATCATTAATATATATTCCGTATTTGATAAACCTGTTTCCAAAATGGATATTTTACTTTGTACTATTTCTAATTCTGTTGGTTCTTGTGGTATAGGTGGTAATGGCTCATATGTAAATTCTAATTTTTTTGTTTCTAAATTTACCATTACCCCTGTACTATTTTGACTTAATTTAAAATATTCACCGTATGCAAACTCTATTAAACCTATGCTAGTTCTATCTCTTTCTTTTAGTTCTGTATATATTGCATAATCTTCATCAAAAGTTGTTTCGTTAAAAAAACCTTCTTTATCAAGGATTAGTTTAATTATATTTCCAGTTATTAGGCAATAATATATTTTAGTTCCTTGTATGCTTACCATTTAAAAACCTCCTTATCAAAAACTATATAATGAACATATCCATTTGCGTCACAATGATATTGACCAGTTATTCGTATATCGTTTCCTACTAATGAAGTAGTAACCGTATAATATTGTGAAAAATATGTTTGAAACTGTGGGTTATTAAGTGTTAACCCTGCCATTGTATAAGTACTTCCATATGTTGAAGGTTTTAATAAAATCAGATAATCCTTAACGTCAAAATCAGCATTTGTAACTATAGTCGTAGTTGAATTTGCAGTAACTTGAACACTTGATTTTACATACTTATAAGAATTAATATTGTTTATCTTATCAATCAAATTTGACATTTTATCATTTTCTGCAACTTCAACACCTTTATCTTTTAACTTTTCACCTAATCTAAAGTTTTGATAATTAAATTCATTGTTTAATAATTCTGCTCTGTCAATAAATTCTTTTAATACTACATTTGATAAAGGATTAAGTATTTTTTCAAATGTCCATGTGCGAGTTGATATTCCACCTAAATTATCATTAACAATTATTTGAACAGTGTTTGTATTTTTTATATGTAGGCTATCCCAAACAGAAGTTAAATCTAATACAAAATCCCCAGGTATTTTATTAGTTAAAGTTCTTAATTCCACACCGTTTATTTTTTCTGTAATCGTTAAATTCGTACTATCTGTATCAGAAATACTATATGATTGTATTAAAGGACTAGATAAATTACCGAAGTCCCTATCAGTATCAGAGATTAAAGGAAGGTCTGTAATAAATTCTAATACAGGTCGCCAACCAACAGCAGTACCCCCACCATTAAAATAATTGTAGTAAGCAATACCAAAACAACCACGAACAGTAGTATAACTAGGGTTTACAGTTGGTATATCCATACAAGCATTATATAGACCGAACCAATTCCAAAGCTGATTACTAGCACTATTATAATCGGTAGCATTTGAGGCACTGTTTAAATCTTCCACAGTAGGAGTTGGTAATCCTACAAAACCACCTTCATTACAAATTATCTTGTCCCATTCATTTGTAGTAGGAGCTGCACCTGCATAAAGATTTGAACCATTTCGATAGTTCGTACCACCTGTTAACATTCTCAGTTTATATTTTGATGAATCTATAATTATTTCTATTCCACTTATTAAATTTAAAGCATTTAATTGAGCAATACCTATTCCACTAAATAAGTTTCTATCAGATATAAACAATTTTTTGCCGTTATCATTCACTTCTATCCATTTTATTTTATAAGCATCATCTAAGTCACTGTTTTTTATTTCAACATTACCACTTGAATAAGTATATATATTACCTACACTTGGGCAACCTGTCGGAGTGCCATTCCAAGGTTTAGTTGGTAATGGTATTTTTGTTCCTCCTACATATAAAGTACCAAAATTATGGATTGTACCATTAGGCATAAAAAAACCTCCTTTCTAAAGTTTTTCGTATAAACTATTAACTATATTTATACCTCTAGTTACTTGACCATTTAATTCTTGTTGTAATTCTAGAATACTTGTTTTGTTAGCCTCTGTTTTAGCATTTATTTCTAACAAAGCACCTTCTACTTTAGTAGCAACAATTTTATTTTCTGTATCAGCTATTGTTATATTATTTGCAACTAATCCAGTACCTAAAGTATCTTTTAAGCTTTTAATTTCAGTATCTATTATTACATTATCATCTACAAAATCTTGACGTTTTGGAAACTCATTTCCTAGCCAACTATTAAGACATATATTTGGAGTTTTATTTAAACTCATTATCTACACCTCCCTATGTATTTCAAAGTCATTCCATGTCAGATTTAAGTTATCCCATTGATCCCAAGTATAGTTAAATTTATCAAATTCATTCCATGTAAGATATGTAAATTCATATTCATGAGCTAAGTGTGCTGGTTTAATTTGCCTTATAGTTTTATCTAATTCATCTAGTTGTGCTGGAACTCCCTTAGTCCCTACAAACTTAACAATAAATTTATATCTTTCAAATATTTCTATAATTTCTACTTCACCATTACTGTAAGCTTGAGCGGTATTCTTTAACATTTCCTTAGTTGTTGTACCCTGTCCACGTATTTTAGCTTTTAATACTTCTCTTCTCTCTTCATATCTTTTACTCTTGTCAGTAGTTATTCCATATTCATATTCCCATAATTCAAGACCCCATGTTGCAGTTTCTACAAATAGTTGATTGGTTAGATCCTCAATTAAATAATCAATTCTTGCTAATTCACATGAGTTTGTGCCTTGTAAGCTAGTCATTATTTTAGAATTTTGATAATCAGGAGATAAATATGACATTAAGTTATGTCCATCTATAAACATTTCATAACTCACACCACTACACCCCCAAACTAATAATTCCTACGACAGGTATATCTTCTTCATTCAAACCAATGTTTGCAGTTAAATCATTTAATTTTAAATTACTATAATCTAGGACACCAGCTGTACTTAATAATATATTACCTACTTTAGCTATAGAAATATATGTGTCATTAAAAGCTATCTGCTTAAAATATTCTTTTAGATTATTTTCAAACAAAGGTTGTCTATCTTCTAAAGAATATCCATTTGCTAAAACTATAGTAGCATTAATATTTATAGCTAGTTCTATAGCACTTTTAACTGTAACTTTTGCACCTGCAGGTCTTACTGTTTCTATGTAATTATATGTTTCTTGTACTAATGCTTCAGATACAGCTTTTTTTTCAGGACTTACAATAACAACTTTCATACTTCCTTCACCATTCCAAAGTGGAAATGGTTTTGCATCACCAACACCACTAACATTTTTAGCCCAAATTTTATAGTGAGCTTCATTTCCAGATGTTCCAGGATTTCTTTTTCGTTCAAATACTCTTTCTCTTAAAGAATTATCATCTTCTTCATCTGTACCACCATTTAGATCTGCATCATTAGTTATACTTTGAATTCCATTTATAGGTGTAACTAAAACAGTTATACTTTGTTTTAGTACTCTTCCTAATGAACCAGGTACAATAGCTTCTATTTCTATATAACAAATACCATTATCATCTATTTCTTTATCTTGTGTAGTTTCAAATTCTATAGCTTCTTTATTTTCTGTTGATACAGTTGATACTATAGTACTGGTCGGAATTATAGTTCCAGGTTCTCCTGTTAACTTTATAGTTCCATATGCTTTTGTAGCTGATTTTCTCTGTATTCCTTCTGTTTCTGCTTTTGCATCTAAGTACTTTCCGTATGTGGTTTGTAAAAAAAATATTCTTAGCACATTTTGCAACTTCATTTGAGTCATATATGCTAGTTCTTCTGCATTTGGTCTTGTATTATCCCAAAAAAAATCCCCTTCCAATGTATTAACATCAGTAGGAGCTTTCTCTAGCATTCTTTTATGTATCGTGTCTGCATCTTCATTTAGAAAATCTGGAATAGGTATATCTACAATTATATTATCTATATCCATATTATCACCTAACTTTCAATTCATTTGACAATGTTGCTGTTTCGTCATAAGCACTTTTTATATCATACTCAAAGTATAAAGTTTGATTATCCCAGTTAAATTTAAAATTATCTACTTCAAGTGTCTTAGGATGTACACTTAATGTTTCTATTGTCATTCTTTTTATTTCGAGCTCTATAGCTTCATTTGAAAATTTACTACCTCTCAATGTATCAATTTCATTTCCAAATAAATCACTATATGCTAATAGGTATCTAGGTGTTCTCATAGCTTTTATACACCATTGTATATAAGCTTCTTTTTCATTACGTCTAGCTATAGTTCCATCTATATTTCTTACAAATTCTCCTTTATCAAAATCAAATTTATAAGATCCTTTAAATTCTACTTCTTCACTATTATTAATATTATTTAATTCTTCAAAATTTGTATCACCTGGAAATAAGTTAGGCATTTACAATCCTCCCAAAAACTATATATTCACTTCCACATGCAGCTACTAATACTCTATCACCTGCAGTTATAGGTTTTGCAATTTCTAGTATCGAAAAATCTTTTATTTCATATTTGAAATTATCTAATTTTAAACCATAATTATTTACTACTCCTATTTCAATTCCAGATGACATTAGTTCCTTATTTACAATTTTTTTTGTATGACCTTTTATTGATCTAGCTATCTCATTATACATTTCCATTGCTGTAAAACCTCTTTCTTATATTTTCTAGACTAGATAAATTTAAACTCATGTTAGGAGACTGTGTAATATCATGAGTTACATCTACAACATAATACTCTTTGCCATAAAGTGATACTTTATCACCTGCTCTTATTCCTATTATGTCTTTACATTTTACACTCAGACTATCCTCTCCATTATTAAATAAATTTTCAGCTGCAGTTTTAGATTTTGTAGCATTATCAACCTTGTCATCTTGTATTATTTTCTGTATTGTACCGTATTTTTCTGTATTCTTTTTATAAGTACCTATTATCGGTGATTTTTTATCATCTTTATCACTTTTACCTAGAACTTTAACTTGAGTTACAATTCCACTTAAACTATATTTTTCATCTATGTCATCTAAAATATTATCTAATTTATATATCCTACTATTGCTACCTATTTTAAACAAAGTAAGTTTATTTTCCATCCTTAATTTATATAAATCTCCACCTTTTGTAGCAGTTTCAATTATATCCTTTTTCATCATTGAAAAAATAGTACTACTTTTATAAACAGCTTTAGAAAGCTTTATTTTAGTATCTATCAAGCTTTCTAAAGGTATGCCCCAGTCTTTACAATATTGATTAATTCTAGATGTTGCAGTTCCTTCTCCGAATAGATATTCATCCTCAGATTCTTCTATATATACAGTTCTTTCTTTACCTTTAAGGCTAAGACTTTTACTTTTCTTATTTTTATTCAATTCCCATATAATACCACTGAATATAATAGTATTTCCATCAACAAGCTTTATCTTATCACCTTTGACAATTCCTATATTAGATAATTCTTTAGTATCTACAATTTCTATATCAGCAGCATATGCTATTCCATCTATAGCTTCTTTGAGTGATATTCCCTTATTTAAGTTACTTATTTTATACCTATCTTTTAATATTAAATCCATCTTACGGTATCACCAACTTCATTCCAACTTTTAATGCAGATGTATTAGATCCTATGCTTTTTTTATTAGCATCATATATTTTCTGCCATTTTGAGCCATCACCATAAGTTTTTTTAGATATTTTCCAAAGAGTATCTCCCTTTGCAACTGTATATGTATTAGACTTGCTTTTAGTATTATTTCTATTATTATTTAACTTAGGTGGAGCAGGCTTTTCTTTTAAGTATTTAGCACTTACATAACCAATTCCATTTTTACCTTTAGAATATTTAATTTTAGCCCAACTGTTTTTTATTTCATACACATCAACTTCATTTTTACTATATAGCTTACCTATTACAGAATAACTAGTACTCGGACCACTTCTAACATTTAATCTACTATTGCCTGAATTAACAATCATTTTTTTAGTATTAATACTATTTGTACTTGTATTTCCACTAACAATAGTTTGACTTTTAGGTTTTATTTCTTCTATTTTCAACTCTTTATATGTTCTAAATGTTATTGATATATATTTATCTCCAATTTCACCTGTTCTTTCCGTTTTATTAAAATCAGATATTGTTACTAAATCATTAAAATCAAAATCTGTTATTAGTAATCTTAAAGGCTCTTCCTGTTCCATCCATTTTTCTAATTTACTTATAGAATCTTTAACATTAGGTATGTTTATATATCTGCAAAAAGGATGGTATATTTTAGGTAATAAAGTTTCAAAACTTATTTGATCTATATTCTTGCCTTTTTTATTTATATCAACTTCTCCAACGTCTATAATATCTAATGTATCAAATCTTTTTTTCTTTCCGATGCTTATTTCATCAATAGGATTTACTGGAAAATGGAAGGTTTCATTTATCTTTTCATTTTTTAAATAAATATCCAAATTAGCCACATCCTCATATATAAAATAAGCACTAGAATAATTGTTTTATCTAGTGCTTATTTTAGTTATTTAATTTATATTATCAAGAGCTTCTTTTAACTTTTTACCAACTTCTTTAGTTGTTTCTTGTACTATGTAATCTTCATCTACGTTATTATCAAAACTATTATTAACTTCAACATTTACATCTATAGTAGCTGCTCCACCAGCAACTCGAGGTGTACAAACTTGGAATCTTGGTTCAGAGCTACCTGACGAATTATTTTCTTCATAATTTTGTTCTTTAGGTGTAAATCTATTTCTATCTCCTTTTATGAAGAATGAAGATTGATTGCCTGCATTTCTGTATCTATCTTTATTTACCATACCCAGTTTTTCACCAGTTTCTTGCCATAAACTTACTGCTCTATCTCTACGTTTCCCATTAAGAGGTATTACCGCTTCTCCTCCTGGTTCTTCTGCAAATAAAGCGTAGTGAGGAGTCGTGAATATACCACCAGTAGCATGTTTAGTAGTTTTTTTACTTCCTCCACCTTTTCCGCTACTTTTGCTACTTGCTTTACTGCTTCCTCCACCAACAGTAGGAATGCTAGGTATATTTATCATTGGAATTTTATTTATTAAACTAATCATTGAGTTTAATGCACCTATAACAGCATTACATGCACTAACTCCCCATTGTTTTAACCCACTAAAAAAGCTTGATACTGCTCCCCTTACACTGCTTGATGTTTTCCATAGATATATAAGTCCAGCAACTAATCCAGCCACAAGAATTATGACTAATCCTATAGGATTAGCTGCCATAGCTGCATTTAAAGCCCATTGTGCAGCAGTCACAACACCTGCAGCTGCAGCTGCACCAAACATGGTTGCTTGTTGAATAGTCCATGCTACTGTTTGAGCTGCAATACAAGCTACTGTAGCCCAACCTTGTGCTGCATAGCTAATCAGGGCAAATATTAAACTAGCAGTTATTGTAGCACCTGTTATAATAGCCTGTGCTGATATTCTAACTAAACTTAATAAAAAGTTTCCTATCATAATAGCACTAGTAGTAATCGCTTGTGCTCCAAGACTTATAAAGGATAATATTAGATTCCCTGTTATTGTAAGACCAGTTATAATAGCTTGCGCTGATACTCGCATTAAACTTAAAACAAAACTTCCTGTTAATTTAGCAGAGGAGATAATAGCTTCTATACCAGCTTTTACTAAACTTACAGTAAACTTTGTAGCTATTACAGTACCAGCTATAGCTGCTTGTACACCTGTTTGTAATAAAGCTGGACCAAATATAACACCTAAAACAGTTGAAATAGTTTTAATTTGATCCTCATTATCTTTTAGCGTTTGTTTAAATTGGTCGAATTTTTTTATAGCACTATCGATTACATTATCTTTAAGATCTAGAATTTTTTCTTTTAAGCTCGAAAATCCTTCTTTTACTTTGTCTATAGCTCCTGTTTTTAACTCTATAAACTTATTTTTTAATTCAGTTGCTTTAGACTTTATAGTATCCCAATTTTGATAAAGAGCTACTCCTATAGCTACTAATAACCCTATGCCTAGTGCAATCCATCCAATAGGACCCATCACAAACAACATAGCTTCTCCTACTGTAGCAGCTCCACCAGCAACTGCTGCAAATGCAAATGCTATGTTACTTAAAACAGGTACAATAGTTGTTATTATAGAAACTCCAAGCATTACAGTTTTAAATGCTAATAATGCAGCGGTAGCACCTGCTATAACAGGAACTAAATTTTTAAATACTTGCAGTATTTTCGGAAAAGTTTTAGTTATCGTACCTACAACACCTACAACAACACCACTTATCTCAGGCATTTTACCAAGTAACCATTTAGCAAAATCTTTAGTATATGGAGCTAGTTCTTTTCCTAATTTTATTTTAACAGTGCCTATTGCACCGTCTAAAGCTTCAAACTGACCGGCTAAATTATCTAACTTAGTGTCTGCCATTTTTTTTGCAGCATCTTTTGTTCCTTCAAGCCTTTTACTCAACTTGCCTAAACTTTCTCCACCTTGGTTCATAAGAGCTAAAACACCTGACATACTTTCAGTACCGAAAATAGTAGATATAACATCAGCTTTTTGCTGACTTGTTAATCCCTTTAATGAAGAATTCAATCCATCAACAAGTGAACTTAATGGTTTCATATTTCCTTGAGCATCAAAAGCATTTATACCGTATTTTTCCATTAATCCTGCAGCTTCTTTTGTAGGACTTGCTAATCTAGCCATCGTCTGTCTAAGGATTGTTCCAGCTTGACTGCCTTTAATATTTGCATTACTAAGCAAACCAGCCGCAGCCGCAGTATCTTCGAAAGATATGCCTAATGCTTGACTGACTGGCGCTACATATTTTAAAGTTTCTCCAAGATCTGTTACATCAGAGTTTGTAGCACTTGCTGACAGTGCTAATACATTAGCTACGTGAGCTGAATCGTTAGCATTTAAATTAAAAGCTTTTAATGACCCTACAGCTATGTCCGTTGCACTTGCCAAATCTAATCCACCGGCACTTGCTAAGTTTAAAAGACCAGGTAATGCAGAAATAGTTTCTTTTACACTAAACCCAGCTTGTCCAAGCAGTTCTTCGGCTTGAGTTACTTCTAAAGCCGACCATGCAGTTGACTCGCCTAAATTTATAGCTGTGCTTTCAAGTTGTTTCATCTGTTCTTTAGTTGCGCCTGTAACAGCTTTAACATTTGATAACCCTTTTTCAAATTCTGCAAAAGCTTTTAATGATTCTCCTACTCCGAATCCTCCAAATGCCATTGCACCTGCAGCAGCTATCGCTGCAAACTTACCCATTAATTCGGTAATCTTATTATCTAATGTTTGTAACTGAGGACTTGCATTATCTTTTAGCTCTACTGCTGCTTTATAAGTTTTTCCAGCTATAGAATTAAGTTTATTAGATAACTCACCTAATTTATTTCTAGTTAATGCTATAGCTCTAATAGCAGGATCTGCTCTCATATTAAGACTTATTATTGTAGCTGCTTTTAAGTTTTGTATTTTAGACTTTATATTATTTACGGTTTCAGAAGCTTTATCTTTTGCATTTATAATAGTATTTATAGGTCTATTAAAAATAGTTGCCTTACTTCTAATTCTATCAAGCACAGGCGTAGCTCTATCAACTACAGTAGCAGTGCTTTTTATAACTTTATTCAACAGACTACTTTTTCTATTTATTTTATCTATAGTACTAGAGGCCCTATCATTAATTCGAACAGATGGAGTTGCTTTAATTCTATTTAATCTCTGCATTTTTTTTTCAGTCTGTTCTGCAAACTTTTCAGTTGCTTTTAACTTATTTTTAGTTTCTCCATCACCTTTTACACTAATAACCATATCAAGTGTGTATATATCTTTTTTAGCCATACTTTCACTCCTTTCTATAAAAATAAGAGCTACTTAATTTAGTAGCTCTTTAAGTTTTACTAGCTGCTTTATTTTCTTGTTCAATTTCATGTTTAGAAAAAGCCATTAGGAGCCTTCTACACGTTTCATTTATTGCTATTCCATAAAATTCATGAGGTGAAATGTTATGTTTCGCAAATAAATTATATAAAACTGTTATTTTACCTCCTTTGGCTATTAGTTTTTTATACTTTCTAACTCTTCTAATTCATCATCATATTTAGATAACTCTAATATTTTATCTCCTATTGCAGCTATTTCTCCTGCTAAAAACTTTCTTTTTATAACTTGTCTACCATCTGAAGCTTTTAATGCATCTAATAGTTTAGGGTTATTCCAGTTAGGCTTTATTGTAGCTTTTTCTATTAAAGCAGCATTAAATTCATCATCATCTAACTCTTTTATTCTATTTCCTCTTATTTTTCTTTCGTATGTACACTCTTTTTTAACTCTATTTATTTCCTTTTCGCTAAGTCCTTTCAGTGTAATTTGTATTCCTAAACGATCTACAAGACATATAGCTTCTGGTATAGGTGCTTCTTCCATAAGCTTTGCTATTATTTCATCCTCTGACATTTCTCTTTTTTCTAAATCTAAATTTTCCATAATTTATCCTCCAAATATTTAATATTTTTTATAGTAATTTTAACTTAAAAAGGTTGTAAGCTATTTAAACTTACAACCTAATGATCTTTATTCCTACACTCTTATAGGGTCTAACAACTCGTATCCTACAAATGTAATAGGAGTTTCTTCTTCTATAACCTCATTCGCTTTTATATTTACTAAAGATAGTTTATCTGCCATACAGTTTTTAAGCCTTATCCTTTCATGACCATATGCTTCAGGATCTTCTAAAGCCGTTATAATTTCAAATCTTTTAAACCCTCTTTCTATCATAGCAGATGTAACTTTATAACCAGTCATTGAACCTGCGCCTTTTTTATTACCGACCTTGTAATGAGTCCAATCATCACCTATAAAATTTAATTCCTTTTTATCCATTTCAACATCTGCAGTCATTTCTGTCATATTTGTTTGCCATTCACCATCAAGTATTATCTTTGCATTTGAACTATGTATTGTTCTTGATCCATCTACTGACATTTATAACACCTCCTATTTTATATAACCTGTTCCATATATTTTTTTTATAACTCCTATGTGTTCAGTATTCCATTTCCAGAAAAATTCATCTTTAGCTGCACTAGCTTGTAATTCTTCATCTATAGCTACAATAAAGTTAGGTTCAATTACTGAATTTTCAACGAATTGTTCAAAATATTTTTTTAGAGCTGTTATTACTACCATTTGTCCATTTCTATTATTCCCTGTTTTACCTTGATATTTTTTACCAACAAGTCTTGTATCTGTATTTACAGTATCTATAAAATCAACAGTTCTTATATAACGTAGATATGCTCCTTTATCGCTATTTTCATCTAATAAGCTTATATCTAATGTATTTACATCATCTAGTATTAATACTTCGCCTTCTTGGTCCCTATAACATACTAAAGTACCACTCTTTGTAGCTTCTATTTGTTCTGAATCTCCTATAGGTTCAACATCATCAAATGAAGTTGCCATATTGCATAAACTATCTTTAACTCCTAATGAACATGCTAATGCTGCAATATGACATGTACTTTCTGCTCTTGTATAAGTTATTCCATTTTTTATCCCCTTAACATTAATATGTATAATACCTTCGTTATTCATATTAACTGACTTATAGTTTATTTCATCTGATGTAAGACTATCATTTGAACCTATGTATGCTGTTATAGGTTTCCCTTTATCTCTTAAAGTTTGTACCCATGTCTTTATAGTTGTATTTAAGGCATCTTCTGCAATTCCATCTAATACAAATTTATTAAAATTAATTTTTTCAAATTCACTTAATGCACTGATATAAGCTTCATTTGTAATATTTTCTAACCCATTATTACCACCAGTAAGTTTTTGATTAACTATATTTGCTAATGGCAATTCGCTATCTGCTTTCTTTATAGCCCTTACATATATATTTTTAGAATAGTTATTTATAGTATTAACTATTTCATCTATATTTTGTGATAAAGCAAATATAGAAAATAAAGATTTAGTTCCTTCAAATACAATCAAATCCTTTTTAGAAATATCACTTATATTTTCTCTTATAGTTATGCTAAAATCTCGATCTGTTGGATATAAGCTAGATATTTCTATAACAGTAACTGGAGTAGTCGCAGTATTTTTAAGTGGTATTGTAGAACATTTTGCATTTTGATTAGCTATTCTATACATTAATATTTCTTTAGGTTTACCTAGTAAAGCTAGTTTCCCAAGTTTTACAGCTGTGTACTGTTCATTTTCTCCAAAATTTCCCCTAAGGTCTTTATTATTTTTTATACTTACGAATGCTCCAACTGGCCCCCAGTTAGCTTTAACTGGCATTCCAAGAATCCCTCCAGAACCTTCTTTTATTGTTTCTTGTGCTTTGAAACTAAAAGCATTATAAAATCCTGGTATTTCTTTTTTAGGTTCTGCATCCCATGTTCCTATCATATTACTTCACACTCCTTTTCAGAAATTGTTCTACTAATCCCTTGAATTCGTCCCTAGACATTTCTTTTTTATTACAATTAAATAATGCTCCAACTGCTACTTCTTTCTTATAGCCTGTTAGAGCAAAACTATTATCTATTAAATCTTCTATAGGATATAAAGTAACATTAGATGTTTCTTCTACCATAGCTTTTTGTTTTTTTATTATTTCTGCCATTTTTTAAACCTCCTAAGTGAGTTTTCTAGTTCCATAAATATTTTCCATTATAGGAACTTGTTCTTCTATAAAGTGTTTTCTATTCAACATTACAGTCAACTGGCCTTCTGTTAACATATCAGCGGTCATGTTTTCTTTAATTCCTGTAACGGTTAAATATCTTCTTTGATCTATATTTAATGGTAATTTAACCTTAATAGAAAAATCGTTGATTATAGCATCTAGTATGTCTTGTATTTGTTTTCTTTCATCACTAACTACATGGCATACTAAAGTCTTTTCTATATTTAATAAACAAGGACTAAGAGCCTGTTGGCTTCTATCTACTAATCTCCATAATACAGAAGGTGTATCAATGCTATTTTTAAAGCAGTCTCTATATACACTAACATTTACTAATGTTTCAGTGTATTTACTTATAGCTTCTACCCATTCATCAACACTTTCTACAGTATTGTCATTGTGTAGTCCTATAACTTTAAAACTAATTCCTCTAGCTATTGCATCCCACTCTTCGTCAACTACATCCTGCCCTATAGTTCCATTGAATACACAAGTGAAACTTTGATTTGTAGTTGGATCTGTTGCAGTTTTAAGATGAAGTGCCTTAACAACTTGTTTATATAAATAATCTAATTTTTTAAAAGTAGTTCTTTTCTCATATAACCAAACTTCTACATTGCTTACAAAACTAACTGGATTACTTTCTTCATCATCAGTTGTTTGTAATATAACTGCATATGGTTTTAATGTTTCTTTGCTAGGCACATTAGGTTCATAACAGTTATTAAGTTCTGGTATATTATCAATTAAAGCCTGTCTTATTCCTGCTCTCATCTAATCACTCCAATATTCTATAACAGTTGTTCTTATTCTATCTATATTATTTTCTATTGTAGGACCTATAATAGGGTTACCTTTAGTACCTGGATGATTTACTTGCTTAACAGGATGTGCAGCCCCTCTCCAATATAAAGCTTTTTTATTCTTAGGTTTTATTATATGAGGTTTAGAACCTTCTTCTAATATCCCGCCATATTCAACACCATGAGAAAGAGAAATCCTATATAGAGAACCTCTGTTAGAAGCTTTACCATTAATAGATTGTCTTGCATGACCTGTTCTATCTTTCCAACTTGCATTTATTTTAGCTTCATTTTCTAATTCACTAGCAAAAGTATTTACTAGAATAAACATGCCTGCTTTTTTTCTTTCTATATGTTCAATAACGCTACTAAATGCAGACATATCAATCAATCCTTTCTAGGTCACATTGATAACCGCAAATTATACCTTTTACTATTTGAGGATAAATAGCTGCTATTTTTAAATTTCCATAAATACATTTAAATTCTATAGAACTTTTACTATCAATTTCTAAAAGCTCTACTGTATGATCCATAAGCATACCGTATCTTCTTGACGAATATGAAGTTCCTTTTTTATCACTTGATACATTTACTTCTGAACTCTTTTGATTATAAATTCTTACGGTTATATCAAGTGTTGTTTCTACTTCTTCAAAAGCTCCATCTTTTTCAATCTTTACAGTATTTCTAATTGATATATTAGTAGGATTTAGTTCTATACTTTTTAAAATATCTTTTTTTCTTCTTTCAGGACTTATCATAGGCTTATTTCAGTGCTTATACCTAGCATAATACTTACATTATTAACCTTCTCGCACTTTCCTTTAAATCTCTCTGAATTCTGATAAGCTATAGAAACTAAATCCTTTATATTAGAAGCTTTATACATTTCATCACCTGTTTTATACTCAGCTATTTCTCCTATGGTGTTTTCATATTGCATAGCTTTAAACATCCAAGCATTAGAAGCGGCACAGTTAATACAGTCCGCTTCTTTTAATATCATATCTAATTCTTCATCAGTAAATGTCTTTTTATCTTTGTCATTTACCAAAAATCTTAATTTTAATATTAATTCTTGAGTAGGTGTCATTTTAAATCACCCCATAAAAATAACACTCATTGAGTGCCTTATTTTAAAGTTATTTCTTGTATGTTTTCATCTATAGCTGCAAATACTCCTCTATAGCAATAACCTACTATTTGACTTTCAACCATTCTTGTTAAATCTGGATTCCCTGATTCAGTAGTTAAATCTTTCTTAATTAATTCTTTAAATCCTCTCTTACCTCTTACTAAGTAAGCTTTGCCAGGTGTAACTCCTGAATAAGAATATGTCTTTTTACCTACAGTTGTTTCCCATCCATCATAGTATATTATCGTATCTATACCACTTAATGCTGGATATGTAGAACCATCTATCATGTGTCCACCTTTAAGAGCCATTTCTATATCTATCTGGTCTGCACTTGAAGCTAATAGTATATTTGCAGGTCTCTTAGCTTTTACAGTATCTTTCTTAGCTTCTGCTAATGTTCTCCATATACCTAACCAAGTAGGATCATTAACTAAACCTTTAAATGCAGTTTTATTTGCAGATTTATATGTAGCAGTTAATATAGGACTTAAATGTAGATGATTTAATAAAGCATTATAAGCTTCTCCCATAGACTTATTTAATATTTCAACTTTAAAAGTTTGATTAAAGTCTATCATTTGCTTAGTATATTCAAACCCTGTAGTAAATGTTTGTATTCTTGCAGTAGGTCCTTGTTCTGCACTTATTGTACCAAACTTAACTTCTCCGCCTTCCATATGCTCTAAGAATACACAGTTTCCATATAATGCCCAGTTAGCATCTAATACTTGAGGTAAATTACCATCTCTTATAGTGTCATATATAGGAGCGTATACTAATTGAACTTGCTCTCTACCTAACTCAACATCTAATGTAACTTTTCTTAATAAATCTTTCATGTTAGCAGTAGATCCAAAGGACATCATTTCACCTAATGGCTTTTCAAGTTCTAAGGTTTCCATTTCTCCATTGACCATCTTTTTTGTAACATAATCAGTTTCACCATTTGTTATAAACGGTACATCTTCTTCTATATTTAATTTTCTTCTTTGCTCTAATAAAGTATCTTGACTTATAACTTTAAACATATTTTAATTCCTCCTATTATTGTTGTGGTAGTAATAAGAACCATATTACATTATTACTATCTTTTGGAGCTGTAACCTTACCTACTAATCTATTACTTGTAGATGTTATAGTAAATTTACCAGCTGTATTATCCCAGTATATTTTATCGCCTTTATTAAATGCTTCTGCTGTAACTATATTATCTGTTTCATATTCTGCAAGCTCTATTTGTAGATTGATTTGTTGTCCTTGTGCTCCATTTTCCATAGCTACACCAAAGAATCCATCAAACAAATAAAATTTTTGTGGTTCTGCAGTTTTACCTGATGGTACTGTGACCATTACTGATTTTCCATCACTGATTTTAGCTCTTGTTACCGCTAATTGTGTACTTGGTACGGGTTGCCCTGTATATGCCATAATGTTGCCTCCTTATTTATATTCTTGTTTTCTTAACTCTTACTGAACTTGAATAAGTATTATTATTATTATTATCTTTTTTTGCATTTGTACCAGGTGGCACATCTTTGTGAGAACTAGATATTAAGTTTCTAACTAGATCATCTTGTAATATAGCATCTATTTCTCCTGCTATAGTTTCTTTAGTAGCTCCTTCTTCGGCCTTAAGCATTTTCTTAACTAATCCTTGGGCCATTTCTCCAACTACCTTTTCTCCTATAACTTCATTTAATGTATTATTCCAAGTTTCCTTTTGATTTTGGATTATAGCATTTTGAGCCTTTATAGCATATTCAACTATATCCATTTCACCACTTAGTCCTAATGTTTCTCTTACTTTTTCTAAGATATCTTTAGCATCCATAGAAGCTTTAACTTCTTCCATTTCTCCTGCCACAACCTCTGGTGTTAGTCCTAATCCTGTTACAACATCAGAATAAGATATTTTACCAGTTTGTAATAAACCTTTTACATTTTTTGCTAACTCATTAAATTCCATAACTTTTCCTCCTTCATTCATTTCTCCAGCTAGTTCATAGCTTATTTTTTTAACCACTTCAACCGCTTCACCAAGCTGTAAATTATTTTCTACAATACTAAAATCTATACTATATAACTTTGTAACTCCGCTTTGTTCTAATTCAAATATAGCAGTACTATTGTCATACCTAATATTTTGAATCCAAAGATAAGTTCCATTATCATTAGCATTATATTTTTCTCTTAAAGCTTCTCTTAAATCTACTTTTAAGTTTTCAAAAGTTCCATCAAGTTGTTCTCCATTTGGGTCATTCATTTCCATAGCAACTATACTAGTAGGCATTCCTGGTCTATGTAGTGGTGTCCAATCTATAGATAATGGTTCATATCCTACAACATTCATTTCGCCTTTAGCACCCTTTTTAAGCTTTGGGTAACCAAATATACTAACTTCTTGAATTCTCTTTGTTCTAAGCCATCTCTTAAGGTTTGTAGCATCTGCATCAACTAATCCTCTAAAGTATGCCTTATCACCTTTCATTTCTGCTCCTATCCAATGTGTAACAGGCGGAACAAACTCAGTAGATACATTCTCAGGCTTTTGATGTCCTAAAAAACCATTAAGTGTATATTGTTTAGTATAGTCAACTATATCCTGTAAACTCTTTGAAGTATAATTCCATCCTCTTTTAGATTTAGTAGCTGGAATTTCTACTACTATTTCTAACGGATCTTCATCTGCAGCTTTTAAAGTTTCAATATCTACACCAGAAGCTAAAGGAATATCAGAAGCTTTAATCGATGATAAAATAGCATTTACTGAATCCATTTCTCCATTTATAACATCTGACATTTCTCCATATGGTATATTTAAAAACATATTATCAACTCCTTTCTTTGCAAAATAAAAAGACGTATATAACGTCTATTAATCAACCATTTTCTTATATATATCTTGATACCAAGTTTCCAAACTTGGCTCACTCATAGGGTTATTGTTCCACCTTTTTAGCCTTTGTACCAAATCTTCTGGTTGCTCATTAACAGTTAAAACTATGCATAAGCAATGAGGATGGAAAGGATAACTAGGAGCATTTTCTATAGGATAAACACCTATACCTAACCCATATGAATCTATACCAGTAATACTATCGCATATATCTGGTTTAGGATGACTTCCAGATAATATATATTTAATACCCTTTGTACCTGGGTTAACTGTAGCAGAAACTATTACACCTTCTCCATATGCAGCAGTCATTTCAGTTCTAGCTAGTCTTAAAGCTTCATAGCTAACATCAGAAGGTATTCTATTTCCCATTCTTTTAATCATATTTGGATAATTATCTACTAATGTTTGCTTTCCCTTTAAAACATACTGATCCAACATCCTAGCAGTTTTAACACAATCTTGTCCTTCTGCTACTGCTGTTTGAAGTATCTTCGTCATAGTATCTCTGTATTTAACAGATTTACTCCAAATATTATCGGATAAGAAAAGACCATTCTTAGTTCTAGCCCAGTAAGCTTCTGTTGTCCTCGTATTAAATTCATGGAATATCTTTTGCACAACTGGTTTACTTAGTTTTGTTATCCCTGCAGTTTTAACTGCCTTTAATAAAATAGATTTAGAGTAATTACTTGCAACTTCTATATTTTGTTTTAAATAATCTTCAAAATTAATAGTGAGTTGGTCATTTAATAACTCTATTTCTCTATTTAATTGTTTTAATATACGTTTTAGCCTTTGCTCATTAAACTTTGATATACCTTGATTTTTAAGCTCTTTAGTTATTCTTTTGGTAATATCTATATACATCTTTTTTATTTCTTTATCTTGCTTAAGTCTTAAGTCTACAAAGTGTTTTCTAGCTTCTAAAGCCCACTTTTTATATTTACCTGCAGTAGTTGTAATATCTATTATTTCATTACTCATTATTCTTCTTCCTTGACTTTATCTATTTCCTTTTGAATGTCATCAGCTTCATCATCAAGACCTTGAACATCATCAAGTCTATATCTTAACATTTTAGTTTTTATTATCTTTTCTCTTTCTCCTACTATTTCTGGATCATCACTTATATAACTACTCATAGTATCTATATATTGAGCTAAGAAGTTTACTGCAGCTTCTTCTGATATAAATCCACCTTCTAAAGCCTTTGCCATAGCATTACTTACCTTCTCTAATGTTTCAGCTGATTCTTTTTCATCTCTTGGGTTTATTTCATCCCATCCTATAGTCACATCATAAGTTGAATACTTAGCTCCTGTAGAGTTAGAACTCATTATAAGAACCATCCTAGCTAATAATTGCCATTGCTCTGTAAACTGTTCTCTCTTTCTCCTAATCTTATTAACCATAATAGGCATTTGCTCTTTTGTAGAAGCTAAAGAACTAGGAGTATGAACTCCAAATACAAATTCAGGAGTTTCACTTATATCAACTATGCAATAGAATAATAACTTTAATAGAGTTTGTGCATCACCAGTAGAAGATCTAACTTCTAAAAACTCTGCATCTTCTGCATCTGTTAAGAATAATATTTCATGGCCATCAAGATTAATCTGTCCACCTTCTTTAGCAAACTTAACAGGATCATCAACTCCAAAGTTATTTCTTAAAAATCCTGCAACGTCTTTAAGCTTCATCTTTAGTTTAGGTGTACTATGCATCTTACTACCTTTTAGTGCATGTAGCATAACATCATGATAAGCTTTAACATATGGTTCAATAGGTTCTATATCACTTTGACCATACTTTAAAGTTTCATCCGGTTCATTTTTAAAATGAATTATAGGAACAAAGCCCCATGTATTAGGGTATATACCAGGTTCTAATCCTTCTGGAATATCCCCTTCTACTTCTACTATTCTTTCTTCTGCAGTTATTGCTTGTTTTATTTTAGCTTTTTTCTTATTTCCTTCTAAATCAACCCACTCATTTTCAGTTTCTAATATATAAGCTATAGGTTCTTTAGTTGTAGGATCTAATATTATATCTGTTATTTCTTCCGGTGATATAAAGTTATATATAATTCTTGTTTGCTTATCAGGATACAAAGGATTAACTCTATCTTCTCTTGTAAGCCATATATAACAATCACCAAGCTTTAATGCATTAGTATGTGTCTTTAGCATCTTAGATGTGTTATCTAATGCAAATTCATCTAAAACAACTTTAGCTTCTTCATCTTCTATTTGAAAGTGAGGTACTCCCATAAAACCTATGGAACTATTTATTATAGGCCTAATAAAAGAAGCTCCTAACTTGTACGCTGCATTTTTATTTTGATATAGTTCTCTAGCTAATCCATAATCAACTTTAGAGCTATCAAGTTTATATGTTCCAGCACTACCACCAGAAGTTCTCATTTCACCTGTAGCTTTCTTAAACATGTTAGTTAAATATTTTACTAACCCCATACTCTTCCTCCTTTCAGTAGAGATAAATCATCATTCCCGTTTTCAGCAAATGAATATATAACAGCATCTGCTCTATCTGGTGATTCTCCTATTCTCTTTTTCATTTCCTTCTTACCTTCTATTCGTATCTTACCTTTTGAATCTACGCTATATTTTCTATTAGATAGCTGTTTAATAAGCTTATCATCATTAGGTAATTGAATAGTTGGTTCATTACCTTGTAAAAAATTACTAAAGTTCGAATCCATTTCCTCTCTTATTACATCCCACATTTCAGAAGCTTTATTAAAATATTTATCTTTTTCTATAGCACTAGATCCATTTTGTATAGGTATTATTTCATAACCTTATCTTTGTTCTCTGACTACTTCTCTAAGTCTATCAGTAACACCAGCACCTAATCCATCATCATCTGTCTTTATCTTAACTCTATTAATCTGAGGATACATAGATTTAAACTTATCCGCAGTTCTCAATATACAACCCACTGTCTCCATTGTGCTTTGTTTCGAGTAAGTTTGTAAGTCAAATACCTTTCCACCTATTCTAGGAGCTATTATAGTTTCATCATCACCATATCTAGCTATATCCGCTCCTAAGTGCAAAGTATAATCCATTGATATATTTACTTCTTTTGATGTTGCATGTTCTACAACTTCTAATGATATAAGAGAATCAGACTCACCTTTTGGAAATTCTCCTAATACTCTTACTCTCCATGGATCGGAGCCTTCATGATATTTTCTTTTAAGCATTTCTATATTTTCTTTTGATGTCCTTGGACTATCCATAGAAGATACTTTAAAAGTTTTATATAGATCTCTGTCTCTATTATGACTATCGTAAAATGTTCCTGATGTTCTCGTTGGGTTTCCGCATAAAAGAAGCTTATTCTCTGCTCCTGATAATGTACCTAATATAGCTTCCATTATAGGGTCAGCTACCCCAGAAGCTTCATCAACAACAAATAACATATAGTCCTCATGAAAACCTTGCATATTTTCTGGTCTAGTTGCAGTCTTAGCAGTTGCCCACCAACGTTCACTATAACCTTTCATATATATCTTAGTCTTTGTCCATTCAAGAAACTTTTCAACATGAGAACCTACTAGCCATTTAGCAACCTCGGCCCATAACACATCATACAACTGTTGTTTAGTTGGAGCAGTAGCAACAACCTTCGGAAAAGGTCTAGTTAATAAATACCATGTTAAAGCAATGCTTTCTAATCCGGTTTTACCTACACCTTGACCTGACCTTATAGACACTTTAGGATTATGAGCCAATGCCATAAGTACATCTTGTTGCCACTTATCAGCTTTAAATCCTAACATATCTTCTGCAAACCATACTGGATTATCCCAGTAATCATCAAGTAATGTAAGTAACGAATTATTCATTTTTATTACCTCGTCTCTTAGCTATTTCTATTAAAGTATTAGCCCAGTTTTCTTGGCTCTTATCTTTAGAATCACCTTTGATGTTCTCTATATCTAATTTAAGTTTATCTATTCTTAGCTTCTGTTCTTTGGTTACTAAATCCCAATTAGCATTAAGCATACTATCATACTGTTTAATCAATGACCTTAACTCTCCCATTGCTCTGCTTTGAGCATTTAAGAAAGTTGCATTTCTATCCCAAGCAAATTGAATTTCATATTCTGTTTCTTCTCCATTCATGCTTGACTTTGTTTTCTTGAGCTCTCTAGCCATATCATCTTTATCTCTAACATACATAATTCTTTGAGCTCTTATGATAGCAGCATACTGAATTGTAATTTGTTCCCAAAGTATGTCTAGTTGGCTTTTTTCAATTATAGTTTCCATAAGTTCTAAAGTTTCTTCTGGTAAGTACTTAGAGAAAAATCCAAACTTCTCTGCATTTTTATTCCCTTTTGGAGCACCATGTCCAACTGCATTTTTATTTTCTAAGGGTGCACCCCTTTTATTATTAGGTGCACCCTTGTTTCTCTTTTCTTCTGCCCAGTTATATCTTTTAATCCATGACTTTAAGGTATTGATAGATATATCATATTTATCGCAGATTTCCTTTTGTTTCATACCTTCAATGTAATCTACTTTTACATTTTCTTTCGCATCTTTCATATCACCACCTCATTTGTTTGTTTTGGAAAATTAAAAAAGAACCCTATACTAATACAGAGTTCTTAAAATTTCTATACCTTTATAAATTGTGTGAATATACTCTTTCTAAAAGAAATTGACATTTCCGAAGTTGTTCCACCATATGTACAAGTAATTCTTTTATCTTCATACCCAGACCCTATTGATACTGGATGTATTTCTCCTTTAGACATCAATTTAATAACTGCTTTTTCCTTTATTCTATATCTTATAATTTGTTCTGAAACTTTATTAACTATTTCATCTTCTGTATCGCCTATAAATCTATCATCAATTCCAGAACTTATATATATAATTTCTCCTTCTTCAGGTTTAGCACTTCTTTCATATTTATTTACCAACTCAGAAACTTGTTCTTTATAAGAATAAGAATAAACAATATCTAAAATTTTATTTTGAATATCCATATTTTCACCTCCATTCAAGTATATAATTCTACTTAATTCGAGGTTTTCCTTCTTCTTTCTTATTTTTATCAAACCCTGGCTTCTTTTGCATTTCTTTATCATAATCTTTTAATTTTTCAGGTACTTCATGAATCATCTTTATAGCTTCATTTGCATCCTTCCAAACCTTCACAGTACTCACCCTTTCAAACATAAAAAAAGACCTAAGATTAAAAGTCCGAAGCCTTTCTTCGAGTTCGATTTGTAGAAATAAAAATACATCAAACTGTGACAAGGTAGTTGATGTTGTTAGAAACAATTACAGATTTTTATTTTTTTTGAGCACATGGTAAGAATTGAACTTACTTAACACCAACTGCATGTACATAGTCGACCAGGAGGGGATGTCCTGGTCTTGAGTTTGTCTATATCATATTTTAAGGGGAAATATGAATTTGCTTACAAAATAAAATATCATTTTGTCTACAATACTATTATCTCATACGTCTTTATATTATATCGGCAATAAATCGGTATAAAAAATCTAGAAATAATTCATTTAATACAAAATAAATAAGTATATTTTTATGTAATTATGGTTATTAATGGTAAATAAATTAAAGATTGGGTGATATAAGTGAAAGTAAAATATTTTTATACTATATACGGCGAAATAGGGGAAGACTTACAAAAAAGAATTCCTCTAGGTAATTATGTATATATATTAAATATATCCGGTTCTGATGTTTGTAAGATAGGATCATCATCAAATGTATTTGGTAGAATAAAGCAACTAAGACAAATAGTTAAATCAGTTTTTCCTTATATAGAAAATTCAATTACATATAATGTGTATATATCATCTCCACTTAAAGATAAAAGTTTAAAAAGAACACTTGAATCTGAGCTTCACAGTGTTTTTAAAGAAAGTAATATTGATGGAGAATGGTTTAAATGTAAATTTTCAAAGGCAATAAATAAATTAAAGGAAAGAGAATTTAATTATATAGATACAAATAGTTTAAACTACATATTAAGTTTATTTGACGATAAAGTATACAATAAGAAAAACGTTTTTGAAAATTTTAATAACTTAAAATACTTAAAGGCTTTTAAAGAGTTAGAATTTAAAAAATTCGCCGAATATCACTCCCCAGAGTTATTTGATCAAAATAATTTTTTTTATGTAGATTTCAATGCATCTACTACAGAAGAAGATTTAATAAATATACTTAAAAGCTTTCTTGAATATATAGAATGTAACTCCGGTAAGTCAAACTATAAAAAAGAAGTTACTAAAAGAATTAATACTTTTATATGTGAATCCACTCTTTTATAATTGTTTCCATATTATAATAGAGGGTATCTAAAATTTAGATACTCTCTATCTTTATTTAAAACTACCTATATAACAATCATATCAAATAGTGTGGGTTCTTCATCTTTGAATGCTTTAACTCCAAATAATTTTCTAGCTATGCTCCTTATTGCTTCGTTTTTCTTATTTCTTAACTGACGTTCTTCATAATTCATTTTTTCTGTTATTTCTAGCCACTGTAGACCTTCCATATATCTATATTTAACAATATCTTTATGTATATGAGTTAGATTATTTATAATTTGATCTATTTCTTTCTTTAGTTTTTTATTTCTATATAATTCTATCTTTAATTCCATTTCTTCTTCTACTCTATCTAATGCTTTTCTTTCTGTCATTCTTCCTATATTAAACGTAGGGCTAACTTGTATACTGTCATATGCTATAGCTCCTACTGTTGTTATATTTTCTTCTAGCTTCATGTCTTTTAGCTTTTTTTCTGTACTCTCTATGAAATCTTCTATATCTTTATATCCATATAAAATCTTTTCTGTAAATTTAAAACAGTTTTTTTCTAATTGTTCATTTTCCATAATAACTCCCCCCAGTATTTATATATCTTGTATTGTCACTTCTACTCTAGGTTTATCACTGTAAAACTTCTTTGATTCTACTTCTACTATTTGAGCATCATCTTTATATGCAATTCCATTTAGACTGTCTGCTATAGCTTTTATTATATTGTCTAAGTCTGGTTTCTTTGTTGGCCTAGTTGTTCCATCTAGCTTAGCTTTAGCTTCTTGGAATTCTTTTGTATTAATCTTATTTTTATCTATTGCTGATTTATCTTTTTTAGTAATGTCATAATAACAATTAACTATCAATTTTACATTGCCTTGGAAATAATGCTTAACTGTACTTCTGTATAATAATTTAATCCAATGCTCATACATTATGGTTTGGTCAGCTGTATATGCTCGACCAGTCTTAGTATTAAATCGTGGTCTTTCTTTTCCTTTTGCTTCACCCTCTATTGTAAAATTAACTTTCATGCTCAATCTCCTTTTTAGAGTAGATCTTAATTACATTCTCCACATATCTAAATTGTTGTTTTATATATGGATCTTTAAGAGTTCCTCCGCTAACTATCCAATCAGATATTCTATTTTTCACGTCAACTAATACTTCTGTAGGTATTTGATGTTTAATTAAAACCTCATTTAAATCTTCCATTGTTTTAATCTTCATACTCAATCTCCCTAATCTCATTTAGTTATCATTATCAATATACTAATTCAAGTATATTGATAATGATGTGTATTTCAGTTATATATCTAACATACATTTAAAAACTTAAATGTCTTTTTATATGTTATTCCATTATCTATATAAGCATTTAATCTTTTTCTTTCTATTCCTGTGAACTTAGCTGCTGCAAACCTAGATTCAAATTCATGTTTACTATTTGTTTTTATATTAATTACAATGACTGGTTTTTTAATATTCTTATCCAAACTTCCACCACCTAATCTAATTCTTCTAGCTCTACATCAAACGGATTGTTAAAATCTACAACATACGATTCTTCATACTCATAATTTTTGCCGCACTTCTCACAATTAGCATCACCTTTTATTACTATATAGCCATCAACTATATCAATCTCATTAAATCCATCATAATTAACTTCATGACCACAATTGCACTTTCTCATTATTCACTCCTCCAATAAATAGTTCTTTGACCGTTAAAACAATTCTCCGCAAAATCACAAACCTTTTCAGCTAAATAAGAATCTTTCATCTCTTTCCATTTAAGAACTCTTCCTGTAGCAACTTCTGTTACAACTATTTGAAGTTTAAGTCCTAATACATCATCCTGTCTTACAGCTTTTTCAGCATATGAATATCTAGCATAAACTTCATATTCAATATCATTTATCTTAAGTATATTTTTCATAAGCTCCTCCTAATAAAACCCATCTTCTATTTACCAGGTCCTTAAATACTGGCCTGGCATTTTCAATTATCCTATTTTTTAGAAAGGTATATCATCATCGTCTATTGCTTGGAATCCTTGTGGATCTAGTCCTTGTGGTTCAAAGCTTGGGTCAAATGATTGTCCCTTTATCTCATTTTTGCCACCTAAAAATTGAACTCTATTAGCATTAATCTTAGTTGCTTTTCTAGTTTCTCCAGCTTGATTTTGGTAATTTTATATTCTTATAGAACCTTGTATAGCTACCATACTTCCTTTGCCTATATAGTTAGCACAATTCTCCGCGCTCTTTCCCCAAACTTGTATATCTATAAAGTCAGTTTCCTTTTTTCCATCTTTGCCTGAGAATTCTCTATCAACAGCCAAACCGAATTGACCTACCGCTGTTCCTGATCCTTGGATGTAACGAAGCTCAACATCCCTAGTCAATCTACCAACTAATACTACATGATTCATATTATCTTCTCCTTCTCTTATCTTGTTTTCTAACTACAATAACTATAACTTTTCTAGCTGCAATAACTATAATATCTAATGTTCCAATTATTACAGCTGCTGTCCATATTAAAGTCCATAAAGCTTTCATGCTTATTCTCCTATTAGCATTGTTAGGTCCCAAACTTTTTTCCCATCTATTTTTTCATGTACCCAATTACCTTGTTCCGTTTTCATTGCCTTACCTGTATTATCCTTGTATGCTATTAGGTCCCTTATTTGTCTCTTAGCTTCCGTATTAACTTTAAGTTTTTTATTTAATTTTTCAATTACAGTTTTCGCTGTTCCAGCACAGAATTTAGCTTCCTGTTTCTCTTTTTCTAGCTTTTTAACTAAGTTTTTTAATTTTTGTATTTCACTTTCTAGCTCTATGTTATCTTCAAAATATCTTTCTACTACAATTTTCAAAGAATCTATTTGCATATTAAGAAGATGATTTTTATCTTTAAGAACATCTATTGTTTCTTCTTTAACTGTTAAATTTCTTAACATTGTTATTGCACCATCATCTCTTAACTTTATTTCTTTTTCAAGTTCTGCTACTACTAGGTCGTGAGTAGTTCTTAGTATTATTGGTAATTTCATCCTTAGCTCCCCCACTTATATTTTTATAATTAGTCCAATGTTACGCTGTAACTTTTAATTTACTTTCTCTTATTTTTCTTAAAATCTTGCTAATAGAACCTTTTGGGATATTTAATTGTTCTGCTATTTCACTTTGTTTAAGTCCTTGTTGTAGTAATTCTATCACTTTAGTTACAAGTTCCGTATCTATTAGCGTCTTAGGTCTACCGGAGCCTTTTCTTGTAATTTCTTCACCGTTTTCAATCTTGGTAATCATAGAGCATACTCTTCTACATATCCTAGAAACATTAACCTGTGACCCACCTATTACTTTAGCTATTTCTGTTTGAGAAAATCCTTGCATTCTCATTTCTATAACTTTTTGTTCTTTACTGTTTGAACAAGCTCTAAGTTTTTTTAATGTCTCATTCACTTCAATCGCTCCAAAATCTTCTTCTGTTAAAAGTAAATCGTAAACCTTAAGACCTTCTCCATTTTCATTTTCATAATATGAAACTTTTTCACTATCATAATACTTTTTTATGTATCTATTTTTGAACTGCAATACTCTAAAATAAATAGCATTGCAACCATACGTAGAAAATTTAAAGCCTTTCGATTTATCAAATGTTTGTGCTGCTTTATATAGTGCAATGCATCCTTCTTGATACATATCATCCCTCATGTGACCATGGATTGCTAATATAGTTCCAAAGTTTTTCTGTAGTATATGAGCTACTAATCCTTTATTTTCTTCAAATAACTTTTTAGCTTCTTCTTTTGTTCTCATTATTCGTTCCCCCTATTGAAACCTTAGATAATTCTTTTTCATCTTAGCTTTATAAGCTTCTTCTAAT
>NZ_JBXKIW010000080.1:0-3188 GCF_056995035.1 Romboutsia sp.
CTAGATGGAATTCAATCCTGCTATAGCGGATTGCAGGTTACAGGGCACCGCTACCTCCCCATCTAGTACAGCAAAATTACAACCATATTTAAATGTTCTTTGGCAGAGAGTGTGGGATTCGAACCCACGATACGCTTTTGGCATATACTCACTTTCCAGGCGAGCGCCTTCGACCGACTCGACCAACTCTCCTTATTATCTTTTCCTTAAAGTTTTAAAAAATTCTTGTAATATATTACAACAGTCTTCTTTTAGAACTCCAAAAGAAACCTCAACGTTACTATCTTCATAATAATCTATTTTAAATTCATGCTGTTTTTCTGTATATGAATTCTTTATATGCTTAGTTCCTATTATAAGATTCTTTATTCTAGAATTAACTATTGCTCCACTACACATAATGCATGGTTCCATAGTTACATATAAATCACAGTCAATAAGTCTCCATCCACCTAAGTTTTCTGTGGCTTCTCTTATAGCTAAAATTTCTGCATGTGCAGTACAATCATTTAAAGTTTCTGTTAGATTGTGACCTCTTCCTACAATTTCTCCATTTTTAACTACAATCGCTCCAATAGGTGTTTCTTTTTTATTATATGCTTTATATGCTTCTTTTAATGCTTCTTTCATATAGAATGATTTTTCCATATTGCCTCCTAGAACTTATAACACTTCTATCTTATCATATTTTATTTTATAATTCAACTTAATTTTTGCAATATTTCTATATCATCTTTAGATTATTTTCATTATATATATTATCTATTCTACATACTCCATTGAAACTAAATCTAATTAATTATACCTATTTTTAAAATATAAGAGGGAGCTTATACAAGCTCCCTCTTATATTTATATTACTTTATTTCTTATAATTCATTCTTTTTTATAACGTCTACACCCATATATGGTCTTAATACTTCTGGAACTATTACAGATCCATCAGCTTGTTGGTAATTTTCTAATATAGCAGCTAAACTTCTTCCTACTGCTAATCCTGAACCATTTAATGTATGAACATATTCAGCTTTAGATTTTTTATCTCTCTTGAATTTTAAACCTGCTCTTCTAGCTTGGAAATCTTCAAAGTTTGAACAAGAAGATATTTCAACATATCTGTTGTAACTTGGCATCCATACTTCTAAGTCATATTTAAATGCTGCAGTAAATCCTAAATCTCCTGTACATATTCTAACAACTCTGTATGGTAATCCTAACATTTGTAACATTTTTTCTGCATCATTAGTTAATTTTTCTAATTCATTATAAGATTCTTCTGGAGCAACAAACTTAACTAATTCAACCTTATTGAATTGATGTTGTCTTACTAAACCTCTAGTATCTCTACCAGCAGATCCTGCTTCTGATCTGAAACATGGAGTGTATGCACAGTATTTTACTGGTAATTGCTCCATTGATAATATTTCATCTCTGTGTATATTAGTTACTGGTACTTCTGCAGTTGGTACTAAGAAGTAATCTAATCCTTCTAACTTGAACATATCTTCTTCAAATTTAGGTAATTGTCCAGTTCCTACAAAACTGTTTCTATTGGCCATGAAAGGAGGTAAAACTTCTGTATATCCATGCTCATCTGTATGAGTATTTAAGAAGAAGTTTATTAAAGATCTTTCTAATCTAGCACCTAATCCTTTGTATAAAGTAAATCTTGAACCAGTTATCTTACTAGCTGTTTCAAAGTCTAATATTCCTAACCCAGTTCCTATATCCCAGTGAGCTTTTTCTTCAAAATTAAATTTTGTAGTTTCTCCCCAAGTTCTTATTTCAACGTTATCTTCATCTGTTGTTCCTTGTGGAACATCTGGATGAGGAACATTTGGTATTCTCATTAATCTATATTCCATGTCTGCTTCTACAGCTCTAATTTTTTCATCTATTACTTTTATTTTATCTGATAACTCTTTTAATTGTACTTTTGCTTCTTCTGCATCTTTACCTTCTTTTATAAGTTGAGGTATTTTTTTAGATTCAATATTCAATTCATTTTTCATTACCTCAACTTCTTTAAGTAATTCTCTTCTTTGATCGTCTAATTCTAATACAACGTCAAGATCGAATTCTTTTTCCCCTCTTCTATCCATAGCTTTCTTAATATCTTCTAAATTTTCTCTTATTCTTCTAACATCTAACATTTTTATGTTCCTCCTATTTTTTTATATTAATAATTTAATTTTAGTATAATTACCATTTGTAGTTTTTGGTATTAAAATTCGCTTATTAGCACTAATAAACCTACTTCTTGACTTTTAATGTAAAATCTCTGATTTTGTAACAATATATCTTTTTATAAAAAGTTTGCGCTTACTTTTTATAAGTATTTTTGTTATTAATAACGTTTTTCAATACATGTATTATAAATTTAGCTTATTTATTGATGTTTATTTATACAATAATAGTTGATTGTATTAAAAAAAGACCCTCGTATCCCTTATAAAAGGGACGAAAGTCTTTATCCGCGTTGCCACCCTAATTGATTATATTAAAATATAATCCTCTCAGTCCTGTAACGTAGGTTTACGTCTAATCTTACTATTATTTCCGATTAGAAGCTCCGGAATAGATTCAAAAACCATTGCAATGAGTTCTCACCAACCACTCACTCTCTTAATACAAACTTGCTCTCTACTATTTTCCTTCAAAGCTTTTCAACTAATTATTTTATTTGAACTCATTATATTATATATATTAACAAGTTTCAATAGTATTATTCAAAAATTTTTATTTATTTTATTTTATAACTCTATTGCTTATCATTCTCGAGTTATTATTATAATATACTATATTTGGGAAAAATGATACAACTATTTTATTTTTTTCTGATATTTTTTTAATTATATAAAATATTTTTCCAATAATTTTCAGTATATGTTTAATGTATTCTAACTATTTTTACCGTTATTATTTCTAATAATTTTGAGACTATTATTTATTTAAGGCAATATAATACTCTTTTTTTATGTAAGTGTATATATTTAACGACAAAATTTGCTAATTATATACAAATAACTCCCCTTCGGAAGTTATTAAACTAATTTACATAACAAAAAAAGATTACGTGGCTACGTCTTACTCTCCCAGGCAGTTGCCCACCAAGTACCATCAGCGCTAAAGAGCTTAACTTCTGTGTTCGGAATGGGAACAGGTGTATCCTCTTTGCTATTATAACC
>NZ_JBXKIW010000081.1:0-10509 GCF_056995035.1 Romboutsia sp.
TATATTTTCTTTCTCTGTTTTTTCTAATTTATACTCTTCTTTACCTACCTCTTTATTTCTATTTTTGGGTATATCCATGCTTTCATCTTCACTTTTACTAACTACATGTACATTTTCTTTAATTTTAAAATCTTGTTTTAATAAAATTGTGCATATACTCAAAATAATTATCACTGAAAATATTATAATTTTACCAAATTTATTCAAACTTAAATCACTCCTTCATTTTTATTATTGACTAAAATATGGTATACTAAAATATATTTTTTAAATTTGGAGGTTCACGTATGAAAAGAATTTTATCGCTTTTAGTAGCATTCCTTATAATATTCACCTCTTCTGTGGGTAATACAGATAGGTCCTTTGCTGCTGATACAAAACTTAATCTCACTGCTAAATATGCAGTTTTGATGGATTACGAAACTGGAAAAGTTTTATATAGTAAAAATGGTAATGCTAAGCTTTATCCAGCTTCAACTACTAAAGCTTGGACAGCTTATCTCGTTATAAAACATGTTCCTGACTTAAGCCAAGTCATCGAAATAAAAAACTTGCCAGCTATAGACGGATCTGGCATGTACCTAAAAAATGGGGAATCTTTCACTGTTAAACAATTATTAGATGGTTTATTGATTCACTCATCTAACGATGCAGCTGTTGTATTAGCTAATTATGTGAGTGGTTCTGTTGAAGAATTTGCTAAATTAATGAATGAGGAAGCTAAAACTATTGGGGCTAAAAATACTAATTTTAACAATCCTAATGGATTACCCGATGTAAAACACTATACTACAGCATATGATATGGCCCTTATGGGAAGAGAAGCTATGAACAACGAAGTTTTTAGAACTATTGTTAAAACTGAGTCTGTGCGTTTTGAATCTACTAAAGAATACCCTTACGAGAGATATTTTGTAAACACTAATAAATTTTTAACATCAACTGAAAAAATAGGCTATAAAGGTCAACAAATAAATATCAAGTATGATATAGTTGATGGAATAAAAACTGGGTATACTGATGATGCCGGTAAATGTCTTTTATCTAGTGGTGTGAAAAATAATATGAGACTTATTTCTGCAGTTTTTAAAAGTAATGGAAATGATTTATATCTAGACTCTAGAACTTTATTAGACTATGGATTTGATAATTTTAATACTACTACTATAGTTAATAAAGAAGATTATACAGATAGTAAAAAAGTTTCATTTAGTAAGCAAAAAGAATTAGTTTATGAACCAGAATACAGTTATAAATTAGTTTTACCTAAAGGGACTAAAGAAAGCGAATATACTACAGAAATTAAATTAGATAATATTGACTTACCTATTCGTAAGGGAGATAAAGTAGGTACTTTAGAAGTCTACAACGGAAAAAAAATAGAACATACTATAAATTTAGTAGCTAAAGATAATGTTAACAGTATATTTGCTGTTATCACTGAAGATAAATCTATAATGTCTATCATAAAAATAGCTTTATTACTTTTATTTATCTCAATAACACTTATTATATTTGTTCTTATAAGAAAAAAATCTAAGAAAAATAGAAAATACATTTATTCTAACAAAGGTCGTCATTATAAAAGAAGACGAAAATAAAAGTCTTATCATTTGTTACAGATTTTCAGTTAATTGTAACAATAGTTTTACTATAAATGCACATGTTGACAGATGTCCTCACTGTAATATAGCTTATTACGTTACATCTTGTAGCTATAGTGATAAGAATAATATAAAATTATATGAAATAATAGTTAAATATAAAAAACAAGCTCACTATACCAAATAGTGAGCTTGTTTTTTATGTTTAACTATTATTCAATTCATCATATAATTTTATACCTTTACCATGAACCATTATTAAGTTTTTAGGCTTAATTATATTTATAGTTTTAATTAAATCTTCATAATGCGCATGGGATGATAAACTAGTATCAATTAAGTTTATATCAACAGAGTCATACGGCCTTAGCTTTTGCTCTAATGTATGCTTATCTATTGGTCCACATTTTAAAATTGTAACCATATTTTTATCGTTTATTGCCATTTTATAATATTTTTCTGCTAAGCTTATATCCTTTACAACCCCTGAGCTAACGATTATTATATCGTTTTCATAATATTTTTCTTCGATCGTTTTATGTTTATTATAATTTAATTCACTGTTAGCTATTATATTTTTTTCTATTTTATTATAGTATTCATTTACCTTTATACCTACCCCATCAACCAATACATTCCCTTTTATTGTACTTTTTGTTATCAAATCATAACATTCTTGTGCTCTACCAACAGAAAAAGATGGAATAATTACTTTTTTATTATTTTTTATAGATAAGTTTATAAAATAATTAAATAACTTTTTATTGTACATATATGGTAAATCCATATTTTTATAACCATATGTAGTTTCCATAATAAGATAATCTGCATCTTGAAATTCATAAAAATTATTTTCATTTATGTATTGCGTTGTAGATTGCCTATTAAAAGAAAAATCACCTGTATAAATTATTTTTTTTCCATAATATTCTATGCAAACACCAATAGATCCCTTTATATGATTAGTCGGAAAAAACTTTATCTTTAAATTTCCAATTAAGAACTCATCATTATCTTTTTTTAGTTTTACTTTATTAAAGTCTAGTTCAAAGTTCTTTGCTACTATATCTATAAGATTATATGTATCTTTAGTCATATAAATATCATCTACATATTTTTGGATTAAATCTAAACTTCCATAGTGGTCTATGTGTGCATGACTTATTACAATTGCTTTTATTTTATCTATAGGTATATTATGTTCTAATAAAAAACTTTCCATATCTATTTTTTTAATCTGAAGATTATTTATCTCTGCGCCACAGTCAATTATCAAATATTCGTCTTTTATTTTTAAAACATGCATACTTGCTAAACAATTAGATTTATAACTTATTATTTTTACATCTTTATCTTTAAAATTATATTTACTTATTGTGTTCGGTATATAATTTTTATTATTTTGATTTAAGTCCATTTCGTCTAACAAAACCTTACCTATATATTTTTCTATGTTATCACACGGAAGCATGTTATATATCTCTGCACTATTTTCATGGTTGTCTAATTTAAATTCACATAGTTGTGACAACTGATGTAAATTTAACTCTCTTAATATATTAGGTATATCCGACATTTTTTCTTTATAGGTGTTTATAGTTCCATAATCTATGCAATTATAATCTAGATTTTTTGTAACTACATTTTTTCTATCTCTTATTAAATTCATTAAAATATATATATATTTTTTCCTTTTATCTTTTAAGTTTTCGATTTTATTACTTATATCATCTATTAAGGTTATATCAATACTAAAATATATAAGGAGGTCTATTGCATCATTTTCCTTGTATTTATTTGAGTTTATTATATCTATTATCTTATGTTTATTTTTTATAAAAATAAAGTCTGCTTGTTTATATAAATTTAAGTTTAAAAGAGACAATATGGAATATATTATCCCGGTACTATTTTTATTTAAATTGAAACTTTCTAAGCCATATTGAAAAGATAGCAAATATTCCCCTAACTTATACTTTATATATGATAACAATTCTAAAATTTCCTTTTTACCTTGTTGTATATATAAAATATTTTCAACAAAGTAGTCTATTTCTTTTAGATTTTTTATTTCTTTTGTATCACAATTTTCTAGTGTATAAATTATATCTTTTTCTATTTTTTCAATATTAGATTCTGTTACTATAATATCTTTATATTTATACATACTTATTTTGGAGGATCTACGCTTAATCTCTTAAGCATTGATATTGATTTAAACTTATGTCTTGGATTGCAAGCGTCATTTTCAATTATAAAAAATAGTATATCTATAAACTCATCTTTATTTTTATCATTAAGTAATCTTTCTACTAAATTTATTAATGCGGTGTATACCTCATCTGAGAATTTTTTATCTACTATACTACTTATTCCAATGGAATCTTTTATTAATTGTAATGTAATATCTTTAAAATTAAACTTCGGTTTATCACATAATTCATAAGCTCCATTTATAGCTTTAATTATTTTTTCTTCATCATCACTATTTAAGTATTCATCATATACTGTTTTTATAGCATATCTTAATAGTTGACTGCTTTTATATGCACAGTCTCTTATAATTGAAAAGATTTGTCGACTGTCATAATATGTTTCTTCTAAAAATTCTTTTATTAACTCCATAGATTCTTCTTCTTTTCCTAAACTGCACATTGCAGCATCACAATATACTTTTCTTGTTACATCATATTTATTTGCTTCTATTAAGCTTAAAAATTTTTCACTAGCACATTTTCTTGATCCCCATTGAGCCAGTGTTACTAATGCCGTTCCTACCTCTATAGAATTACATTGATATTTTTGTAAAATATCTATTATTATTTCTTCAACTTTTGGTGAATTAGAATATCTTATAGCTAAAAAAGCATTCTTTCTAGTTGTATTATTGTTCATCCACATTATAAAGCTACTTTCAAAATCATCTTCTATTTCCCAATTTTTAGCCTTTTTTATCATAGTGTCTAAAGTTACAGTTTCATCTCGCTTGCAACTTGGTATTACTCTACTTATTATTTTGCTTGCTTGTCTATTTATACTTGGAATGCCTAAGTAACTTTCAGCTTTTTTTATAGCATCTCGTCCAAAACTCCTAGTATAGTTATGTATAAAATACTTTGCCATTTGAACTTCAGTATTATCAGCTTCTTGATTTAAACTTATTAGTTTTAATGTATAGTCGATACAAATCTCATTATTTCCCCTCATAAATGCCTTGAGTGCTTGTAACCTCGTATCTCCTTTTGTATGCCTATCATATATTATCTTTAATATTTCTACATCACTTATTTTTCCACATGCATTTATCAAAATCATAATCTGAGTATCCCATGACCATTCTTCCAGTATAAATTTTATAGTCTCTTTATACTGTGCTGCATTTCTATTATAAGTGTCTGCAATAACCTTTCCAATAGTTTCTATCAACGAATTATTGCTTGTTATTAGATTATTCACAGCCTTAGATGCATATAATATGGCTTCTATTGGACATGTGTTTTCATTCATCATTTCTTGTGCTATAAATTTCAAATCTAATTCTAATTCCTGTAACCTTCCGCCATTTATTACATCCATAGTAAGCTTTTCATATATTTTTACTAATTCTTCTATATAATATGGCTCAAAATTCCAGTAAAATAACTTATTATTACAACTATTGGTACTTTCTCCTCCACCTTCACTAACTTCATTTATATCCTTTAAACTAATGAAAGATTTTGGGATACTTATACTATTTTTATAGTTTTCTAAGTCTTCTAAGCTTTTTAATATCACAAAAATCCCCCCTATATTATCCCTTTTTCTTTTAAGTCTACTTCTTGTTTAAGCTCTATTTTCTCCCCATCTACATCCACTGATAATCTTAAGTATTTATCTTTATCAATAGAAAAATCTATATCTATTAGAGTTCCTGGTTTTTTAGGAGTTTTAAAATAAGCCTTATACTTTCTTTGAATTCTCATTTTAGAATCATATTGATCTATTCCTGCATAAAGATTAATTTCTAATCCTGATGGACTAGTAGTTCTAAGTGCTCCTTTTAATTTACCTTCATAGGGTACCTCTTGATTTGAATTTATTATAACTACAGGTAATCCTTCTTTTACATCTATCATTATCGCTTCTGCTAAAACCCTTGTTAATTCAAATTTTTTATCGTCAATAACACTTAGCTCTTCATGATGTGGTATTTGTTGAGGTTCAACTTGAACTCTATTGATAACTGTTTCATAATAATCATATATAGCTGCCCCCTTAGCCACTGAGCTTAATGGATCTGTCGAGTTTATTATCTGATTTTCTTTAAGATTTAAAATTTTTCTTATTTTATCTCTTACTAACTGATACTTAGTCATTCCACCCGTTAAAAATAAATAATCTATGCTATCTTTACTTATATCATAGTCTCTTAACGTATTTAATATCGGATCAACAATATTTTTTTGCATTTCTTCATCAGAGCGTTTATTACTTGGACTTGATTTTATAAAAAAGTCTTCTATTGCTTCATCGTATTCTTCTTTATTTATACAAAATTGAACTGGATCATCTCCATAGAAATTCATTATATAATGGTCAAAACTCTCTCCAAAATAGCAATTCATTTCTATATCTGAAGATATTCTTTCTTTAGCTTTTTCTGCAAAGATTCTTAAGTGTCTGACCATACGTTCTCTATCTTCTTTATCTATAGAGTTATAATCTAAATTATATTTTTCTAAAAACTCATTTAATTTTACTAATGCGACCTTATTGTCAAAATCAATACCACCTAATTCATCATATCTACCAATTGCAACCTCTGTAAATTCAACTTTTCTTCCATTTTGAATCACATCAACTATAGCTATATCACATGTACCTCCACCTAAATCAAAAACTAGTATTCTAGTCGACTTAGTCAAGTCTACCTGTCTTTGGATTTCTATTAAATTAGATTGTTCATTTATAAAATCAATAAGAGCTGAAGTTGGTTCAGGTATAAGATTTACGTTTTTAAAACCTATTTCTAAAGCTGCATCTTTTGTATCTTTTATTTGATCAGTATTAAAAGATGCTGGCACTGTTATAGTTATACTTTCTACATTTTTTCCTTGATTATATCTTTTCATAGAATCTCTACATGTTTTTAAAATTTGTTTTGCTACATCCTTAGATGTATACTCAACTTCACCTAATCTCCATATTTTATTGCTTCCTATATATCGTTTAGTATTATATAATACTTTTTTAGAAGCCTTCGATTTTATATCTTTCGCTATTTTTCCTACATATTCTTTTCCATTTTCGTCAGCATATAGCACTGACGGCAATATGAATTCTGTTGTAGGACATTTATTTTCATCGACTTGCATCACTTGAATTATCTGCGATTGAATTAATCCATTAAATAGCAAATTACCTTTAGATACAACAGTATTTGTTGTTCCTAAATCAATACCAAAGTATGTTTCATCTGCTGTTTTTATACTCATAAATTTATTCCCCCTTTATATTTATATATGGCTTTAATATTTCTTTGCTATTGTAAAACCATGCAGGATACAGTACCTCTCCCTCACATAACTTAATATCCGATATATCCTTGTTTAACCTATAATTATAAAATGAATATTCTTCTATACATACATTTGATCCTATTTTTATTGTTTCTCGCGGTGATATTCCCATTTGTCTAAATACATTAAATAAATTAGTTGCTACAAACATTAAATTTTGCTCATCTTTTCCTTTTGAGTAACTATACAATCTATCCAATAAATTTCCATTTGTATCATCATTCATATTTTTTACTAAATCTGTTAAAGCTTTAGAATACTGCTCTTGCCCATAGTCCATTAACTCTATATTATATTTTTGTAATTTGTCTATTTCATTTTGTATAATTATTTCCTTATCCATATATTCATTAATAAGATGATTATTTATTTCTATTTCTTTTTTTAATTTTTCTATCTGTTCTTTTAATTTTCTATTTTCTATTTCTATTTCTATTTCTATTTGCTTATTCTTATTTATGATTACGTTTTCCCGTTTGTCGTTTTTATTTTCTGTTTTTTTAATTTTGCATACTTTGATATTTAAATTTAATTTTACATTTTTTCTTCTCTCAATTTCACCTACCGTTTTGTCTAAAGATTTTTTTATCTCAAACTCTTTATTTTTTAGACTTTCCTTGCATATTAAAGTTAATCTCTTATCTCTAAACAAATAGTCTAAATCATTTAATACTATATCCTTTTCAGATATATTTATTCCATTATTATTAAACTGATTATGTATAAATTTAATAATTTCAGTTTTTGAGATTTCATCATTGTTTATTATAATATTTATTGCGTATAATTCTACTAATATAGATATTATAAATTTTTCACTTTTTATCATTTCGAATCCTTCATCTTTTACTATCTTATACGGTAACTTTCTTGATTTTATATACTTAGATATAATGGAAAAACTATTATTTATATCTAAATTCCATTTTCCCATATATTCATTAAACTTAAATCTTACAATATCATAATACTCTCCTGGATATTCATCAAATGCAGATATATTTAAAAATAAGTTTAAATCATTTGCAAACTCTACTTTATTCCTAGTTATATCTAGTTCTTTTATTAAATCTATGATTCCTATATTCCTGTTTATCAAAATTACTCCCTCCATTTTTTATCTATTAACCAACCTTATCTACCATCTAATAAAATTCGATATTTTTATCATAGTTCCTTCTAATTTATTCATATTTACCGAAATAATTTTAAATCATAATTTATATCATTGTTAAAAATCCTCCACTCTTAAAACTAAGTAGATTTCATCATCTCTCAATTTCTAATCCACGTTAGTTCTAGATTATAATTGCTTACTCCACCTCCTAAGTGTAGTAATGGTAAATAGTAATTATTATACTTTGTATTTTCCATAATTAAACATAAAAAAACTGGCATGCTTTTGCATAGCCAGTCTTTATATTTATATATATTATCCGAATATTTTTGTAGTTAAAGAACATCCTGTACAAGTAGAAGCTATTCCACCTAATGCAGTTTCTCTTAACTCCATTGGAAGTGTTTTACCAACTTTATACATTGCAGCAACTGTTTCATCAAATGGTATTATGTTTAATATTCCTGCTAAACATAATTCCGCTGATATTAAAGCATTTGCAACACCTATAGCATTTCTTCCTTGGCAAGGAGCTTCAACAAGCCCTGCTATTGGGTCGCATACAAGTCCCATAACATTTTGTAAACAATGAGATGCAGCATGTATAGCTTGCTCTACAGATCCACCCATCATTTCTACTATACCAGCAGAAGCCATTGCAGCTGCTGCTCCAGTTTCAGCTTGACATCCGCCTTCAGCTCCAGATACTGTAGCATTTCTAGTTATTATAGCTCCTATTGCAGAAGCTGCAAATAAAGCATCTATCATTTCTTCATCATTAAATCCATACTCTTTACCTATAGTAACAACAGCTCCTGGAAGTATACCACAGGAACCGGCTGTTGGTGCAGCCACTATTAATCCCATTGAAGCATTTACTTCCATAGTACCCATAGCAGCAACCATAGCCTTATTCATTAACTCTCCACATACACTTCTTGATAATCCTCTGTATTTAGTTAATTTCTTAGCTTCTCCACCTATAAGTCCACCCATAGATTTTATATCTTCTTCAACAGCTTTTTCAGTAGCTGCCTTCATTATATTTAAACTAACTCTCATTTTTTCTCTTATTTCTTCTTTAGATAAACCTGAAAGTTCCGCTTCTCTCTCTAAACATATTTCATGCATTGACATGTCAAATTCATTACATTTTTCTAATAATTCTGCTCCACTTGTGAAGTTATATTTCATTTTTTTATTTCTCCTTACTCATTAGAATTTGTCTAAAACTATAACCTTAGCTATTACTTCAAATTTTCTTAATTGATCTATCAAATCTGCTTCTAACGCATCAGTTGTTTCTATTGTAACAAATGTATATTCAGACCTAGGTGGCTTGTTTGTTGACATTGTTGCTATATCTTTATTATTATGAGCAAGTAATCCTGTTACAAATGATACTGCACCAGGTATATCTTTTATTTCTAATACTACCGCTGATCTTGCTCCATTGAAGTCTATTGCTAATCCATCCATTTCTGTAAGCTTTATGTTACCTCCACCTATAGAAGCACCCATTACAGTTGATTTCGATCCATCTTCTAAAACCATTTCTATTTTTACTGTGTTAGGATGCACGCTGTCACCTAAATCAGTTTTTATAAATTCAAATTTAACACCTGCTTGTTCTGCTAATTTGAAAGATTCCTTTATTCTAGCATCATCTGGTTGGAATCCTAATATTCCACCAACTATCGCTTTATCAGTACCATGACCTTTATAAGTTTCTGCAAAAGAACCATGAAGTAAGAATTTCACTTCCTTTACAGGCTTTCCTGCTATTTTAGAAGCAGTTTTCCCAAGTCTAGCAGCTCCTGCCGTATGAGAACTAGATGGACCTATCATGTTAGGCCCTACAATATCAAATACACTATAATCTTTAGCCATTACATTACCTCTTTCTTTTTCTTTAATGTCTTATTTAAATTACTCTAAATATCTCTTTAGTGTCTATTATATATTTAAAACTTATAAATAAAATATTTATCTTTTAGATAACCTTTATACATATTATTTATCTAAAATTAACATATATACATATTTTATTTATATCCTTAAAACTATATATATAAACTAAATATCATAAAATATTTTTTTACAATATCTAAATATTTTCTAGTGAAAAATTAAGCTTATCTTGCTTAACTTATAAATGAAATTTAATAATATCTTCATTATATGAAGTTTAATTTCAAATGAAATTTTTTCTAATTTTCATTTTAAT